>CAJXKU010000054.1 GCA_913055945.1 uncultured Lentisphaerota bacterium
AAACTACACATATATTGTGCGTACCCCCGACGGGGAGGAGTTTCCCCCGGCCGAGCCTGAAACCCTTATTGAATGGGTCCGGAAGAAACACATTACCCGTAATTGCCAAATGCGTCCTCGGCTTATAAACCGCTGGAGCCCCGTTACTGATTACGATTTTCTCCGCCAGGCCCTTGACGAAAACCAACCTGAGGACAATCCTCGAAAGTCACGCCGAAAGCAGCCTCAACAGACGGAGCATTTTCCCTACGCCACCGACCTCGGTATCCGCAAAACAGTTCCTCCTTACAGTCCGGCAGGCGTCCACCTACGGATCCTGGCAGGACTTTTCGATGTCATCATATTGACTATTCTCGCCGTTCTTGTTCAAGTGCTTGTATCCGCTCCTGCACCTGTAGGCCAGATTCCGTATGCGGATAACCTGTTCCCAGTCGGCGTATTCTTCGCGGCCACGCTCCTGTATTATACTTGGTGCGTCGGCTTTCGCGCCCAGACCCTGGGCCAGCAATTCTGGGGTGTAATGGTTATTCGTAAAGATACGAGACCTGTTTACGCCGCCAGAGCCGCTATGTTTTCGATTCTGACATTGCTCCTGGGAATACCCGGTATTATACTTGTTCTGTTGTGCTTCATGCGACATACGCCTGCTGAAAAATTCACGAATACGCGAGTCGCATTTATACGCATAAAATATCAGATGCCCTCCTGAGGTCAAAGAATGAATGATCGAATAACTGCTCGCCGACTTCCTAAAAAATTATTTACCTACATCTCGCTTGAGTTTTTTATCCCCTTCGCCTATTGTATAGTAGGTTTCTGGGGTTTATTTATCCTCATGGATCTTCTCGATGCTTTGAAAAACCTGATGGAACTCGATGCCTCGATCCTGCAGATCAGTGCGTTTCTCATTACGCATCAGCTGGTAAATTTAAAATTTATTCTGCCGATGTCCTTATTAATCGCGGCCAGTTTTATGATGCACAGACTCAGCAGACACGGAGAAACCATCGCCATCCGGGCCTCCGGAACATCTCTGATAACCGCCTGTATGCCTATCTGGTTCTTCGCTCTGGTGTTGTCCATTTGTACGGCTTATCTGAATGAACAGGTCCGCCCTCTGCAGGCCATGAAGACAGAAGAAGCATTGCAGAAGAAGCTGGCAAGCGAGAATCCGGATAACGATATCCATCACACGCTCGCCTATACCAATCGGGCCCAGGACCGAAACTGGTTTTTCAAAGAATTTAAAAAAGGCGGACCTTACACCGGCGTCCGCGTGAAGCAATTCCGTGAAGACAACTCGATCCGCTGGGAAATCCATGCCAAGCGTGCTGCCTACCGTTCCGGTACCTGGATATTTAAAGATGGTAAACGGACACACTATAAACGCGATGAGCTTCTGCCCAGTGAGCCGTCGGAAACGTTTGAGCAGTACCGGGCCGACAATCTGTCGGAAACTCCGGAACAGATCACCGGTACACTTAGAACTTCGCAGACAATGTCAACACCGGGAATACTGAAGACACTCTCGACGAACAGCGAGTTGCCACATGCCAGCAACATTGAACTGCGCACAATGCTTGCTCACAGACTCTCTTTTCCGTTTGCATGTTTAATGGGGGCCTTAGTGGGCATCGGCTTTGCGGTATCCTGGGAACGAGGAAGTACGCTTAAAGGTTTCGCTACCTCCATCGGCATCATCATGCTTTATTACTTTATAGACCAGGCGGCGTTCACGCTGGGACGTATAGGCTACATCCCGGCTTTCGCAGGAGGTGCGCTTCCTACAGTACTTTTCATTACAATCGGAACAGTAAGGATGATTAAGGTACGATGAAAACAAACAGCGACGACATAAAAAAACGGGCGAAGAATTTCCTGTCCAGAAGGCATCTTGCGTCTACTCACAAGAAATCCAGGGTGAGGTTTAAGCTGCGCGTACTGATCTGGGTCGTCGAGGCCGTCGTTTTTCTTGCTGTGATGGAACACTTCGTAATTGCCCCCGCTCTGAAATACGAACCTTCTTCCGGCAAGGATTACACCAAGGAGCTCCCGCCGCCCTTCAAAGGAGAAATGGAGAAGAATACCTCGAGCACAGCAGAAAAACTGAAAGGACTGAACAGAGTTTCTCCTGTGGGTATACCCAATCTCGAGTTCGCCGCGGAAGGAAGTACAGAAGCGCTGGACAAACAGCGGGAATACAGCCGTAAAACGAACCTGCCGATAGAGGTCGTCAATACGATGGGTATGCGATTCCGACTGATCCCCCCCGGCACTTACACCATGGGCAGTCCCCCGGATGAAGAAGGACGGAATAAGACAGAGCCCCCCCATGAAGTCCGCATTCCCCACCCTTTTTATATGAGCATTCACGAAGTCACACAGGGCCAGTGGGACACGTTGATGGACAGCGATCCGTCTTACTTCGAAGGGAAACAACGCCCGGTTGAAGAAATTACTTGGTACGATTGCTTACGCTTCCTGGAAAAACTCTGCAAACATGAAAATGTCGAATGGGGAAACTACCGTCTGCCCACGGAACAGGAGTGGGAGTACAGCTGTCGCGCCGGCACCTCCACGGCTTTCGTCTGCGGAAATACCGCCGAAAAACTTAATCTTTATGCAGTTTACAAAAAAGTTACGGTGTATGGAACAGAACCCGTCGGAAAAAGACTTCCGAATGCGTGGGGGCTGTTTAATATGCATGGCAACGTATGGGAATGGTGCCTGACGCAATACTACAAGTATGACAGCAGCCCTGTCCCGGATGAATGGCGCGGTGCCAGGGCTATTCGGGGCGGCAACTGGCAGACGAAAGCTGTTGAATGCCGTTCGGCCAATCGAGCTAGACTCGGCCCCACCTCGCACGGCAACGTACTCGGATTCCGAATCGTACGGGAAATACCGCAAGAGCTCTACAAAGAAACTGCACCACCCCCGCCCCGAGAGGTCAATACCCCTCCGCCTCCGGCGGAACTGCTCAACAGGACCCCTGAAGTCGAACAGAAAAGCGAATCCGTACGCGCAGAGGAAAAAGGTGCACAGTGATGAGCCTAACCTCACGGACACACACGCTGTTGCTGGCTTTCGTTGGCGTTGGCTTATTCTTTGGCATCGACTTCATGAAGGTCGATGCCCAGGATGAACAGCAGAAAACGACAAAAGATGCCCAAGGCACAGTTTTCGTCCTGCCTGTTCACGGCCCGATAAACAAGACAATGCTTTACATGTTGCGCAGAGGTTTCCATTCCATCCGCACCTCAAAGGACCCTGTAGCAGCTGTGGTCATTGAGCTCAACACCCCGGGCGGTCCGTTAAAACAGACCGAAGAGATTCTCCAGCATATCAGAGAGACGGAGGCCCCTGTCTACGCCCTGGTGAAAAACAAAGCAGACAGCGCGGGCGCAATTATCGCACTCGGGACGGACAGTATCTATATGCAGCCCGGCAGCCGCATCGGCAGTGCTATGCCGATCACCGTGGGGCCGGGGGGGTCTCCTAAGTCACTGCCGGACGATGTAAAAGAAAAACTCATGTCCGATGTCCGCGCTATGGTCCGAGGACTGGCCCAGGAGAACGGTCACGCTGAAGAAGTGGCAGTGGCCATGGTTGATCCGGCAGAAAAGCTCCGGATCGGGGAACGCACCATCTGCCCGGAAGGAGAACTCCTGAACCTGACAGCAGAAGAAAGCGTTGAGGTTATCCCGCCTCGAGACTCGCCCCTGCTCGCCGAAAGAACTGTCAAAGACGTTCCATCTGTCCTCGAGTCGCTCGGCTTGGCGAACACGGATGTTAAACGCATTCGCCCGAAACCTGCTGAAGACCTTGCCCGAGCGATTAATATGATCGCGCCCCTGCTCCTCGGTCTCGGCATTCTGGGCATATACGTGGAAATCACCACCCCCGGCCTGGGTATACCGGGGGCACTGGGCGCCCTGTGCCTGGGGCTGGCACTGTTCGGCCACTACATAGCCGGATTGGCCGGGATTGAAGATGTTGTTCTCGTGGTGACAGGAATTGCCCTGATCCTCGTAGAAATCTTCCTGGTACCCGGCGTCGGGGTCTTTGGCTTCCTCGGTGTCGGATGTTTTATCGGCGGTATTATACTCGCGGGCATTCCCTATATACCCGATCCGGCATCTCCTCTGCCCGGCCAGGGGGAAAGTGCCGTATCGTGGACGACCTACGTCCAGGATGCGATGCTTACCCTGCTGATCAGTTTGCTCATCACGGGGATCGGTGCCTGGTTAGCCGCTCGCTTCCTTCCCCGCCGCACCGTATACGGAACGCTCATACTTAACAAATCATTAAGTACCGGCGCCGGGTATACACAAGAACAACAGAATACCCTCAAACAGCTTGTCGGAAGACAGGGCGTGACCTTAACCCCGCTCCGGCCGGCGGGAACTGTCCGCATCGAGGGAAAACGCTACGATGTCGTGACAAGCGGTGACCTCATCGGGAAAGACCACCCGATCAAAGTTGTCAAAGTTGAAGGGAATCGGATTATCGTAGAGAAGAAAACCGCCGAAAATTCGCCTCAGGACGCCGCTGACTGATGCCACGTAGTTTCAGTTAAAATTTAACACTGGTTACGGAAAGGAAAATGATGCCGTGAGCACTAAACGAAAAGATGCCAACCAACTGAACATGCACCTCGCTGAAACAACGTCATCGCTTAAAAACAGGTTACAGGGGGGAGAATTTGTCGTGCAGTTTGAGACACCTCTCCCGCTTTCACAGGAACCTTTCGATTCAGCAGTGGAAAACGGCCGGAACTTAATGAAAGCGAGTAAAGCGGATGACCTTGTCAGCGGCGTGGTTATCACCGACCGCACCCGAGGTGAAGAATGCCACGACATCGTAGAAGTCGCAGAAGCGTTGATGGATGCGGCAGACGCTCCTCTGGTGCTCACCTTCGCCGGGAAAAACAGATCCGGACAAGCCTTTCGGGAACTTCTCGCCCGCGCGGAGTCCGCGGGGATAAGCGGCATCCTGAGTGTAACCGGTGATCGTTCTGCTGAACATCCGCACGGCGATCAGCCCGGTAAACGCCGGACAAAAGCGCGCCCTGATTATCTTGACAGTGCCGAAATGATTCACCGCATCCACCATTCAGGGGCAAATGTACTTATCGGAGGGACCGTCAACCCCTTCAAGTACACAGTTTCGGACCAATATCTGCAATACTACAAGGCACTGAGGAAGATCAACAGCGGAAGCGATTATCTGGTAACACATATCGGGTGGGACATGAGCAAACTCCAGGCTCTCCAGTGGTACCTTCAGATGCGCGAATTCTCTATCCCCGTCTTAGCCCGCATAGCATTGTTATCAATGGAAGAGATCAATCAGATCCATGAGGACTACCTTCCGGGTACCCCGGTGCCCAAAAACTTCGCCGCGATGCTGCAGCGCGAAGCCAGCCTCGGCTACAATCAATCCCTCTCCGCCCAGCTCCATCGCATAGGCCTGCAGGCGGCAGGTTGCAAGTTGATGGGGTACAGCGGCGTCCAGATACGGGGCGTCAGCGGCCAAGAGACGGCGAACATGGTAATTAACCGTATCAGAGAAGCCTTGAACACTTATTCCTCCTACCCAGCATGGCTGGAGGCGTGGAAAGAACATCATACGGACCTGCGCTTTTCCCCGTTACTCAATGGATTTTATACATTCCGCAACCTTCTGAATACCGACCACCCCATGTATGAACCGGATAAATGCCCTTTGACAGAAGAGAGCTTCCCGCAACCCTCGGGAAAAGACCGAATGCACGCAGGACTTTATCGATTCCTGAACGAGCCCCCGCTGCTGTCCTCTCTCACGCAGAGAATCCAACGGTTGCTTTGCCCCGGCTGTGACAACAAAGATTCCTGCCGCCCGGAATACTGCGAATACCTCTGTCCCGCCGAATGTCCCAAGCAGTTAATGTACGGACCGTGCGGCAACAGTTCTCCGGACGGCACCTGCGAATTCGGCGGCGCCCCATGTTTCTTCCACAGAGTCCTTGCCCTGGCGGCCGCCGGCAAAAAACTCGATACTCTTGAAAGCGGAATAGCATCTTGACGGAACAGGACATACTTAAAAAGATATTTCGGCTCTTACCCGGTACTGACGGGGGCGAGATTGCAGTACCTCCAGGCGACGACTGCGCAGCCATCCGCCAGGCAGACGGACTCCTCCTGCTTGCTGTCGATCAACTGATCGGCGGATGCCACTACACAGAAACCGGCGACCAGGCGCCGACACCATGGCAGATCGGCCGCAAGCTCCTGGCCAGGAATTTAAGCGACATCGCCGCCATGGGGGGAATCCCGCGCTTCTGTCTGGTCGCAAGCAGCATCCGCGATGAACATAACGAAAGATGGCTCGAAACATTCATGCGGGGAATTTCAGAACTGGGGCAAGAATTCGGCGTTGACGTCATCGGGGGTGACTTGGGAAGAACCCAAGGCGAGGACATTCACAGTTTAACCATTGTCGGAAGAATGTCAGAAGAATATATTTGTCGACGCTCAGGGGCAACCGCCGGAGATCGCATTTTTGTAACAGGCTGCCTCGGGGACGCTGTAAGCACCGGCCACCACCTGAACTTTTCGCCACGCTGTAAGGAAGGACAATGGTTGGCGGAATCGAAAGGCGTAACAGCGATGATTGATATAAGTGACGGACTCAGCATAGATCTGGAACGCATATGCCGAAGCTCAACCGTGGATGCCTGGCTGGACGCCGGGGCGCTCCCCCTCCGGAACGAGGACACGACACTGAAAAGCGCACTGCAGGAAGGAGAGGACTATGAACTCCTGTTTGCGGTTTCTCCTTCCTGCGCTCAAACGATCCGCTCAGAATGGCCCTTTGCAGACGTCCCCGTCACGGAAATCGGCGTTTTTCGTCAAACCGCCTCACCAGAGGCTCCCACCGTTCATTTCTGCGGCGAACAGGAAGACACGTCAGACGAATACATCAGAGGCTGGGATCACTTTCGGAACAATTGACAAGAGCGAACGGATGACACAACCCGGCATGCGTGATATTATAACAGAGCGTGAAGAGGAAACCCGAGCCTTCGGTGTACAGCTGGCTACCAAACTTCAACCCGGCAGCGTCGTAGGACTTTCAGGCGACCTGGGCGCCGGTAAAAGCGTCATCTGCCGGGGGATAGCAAGAGGGTTGGGTATCCAGGCACCCGTAACAAGTCCTACATTCACTATTATAAAAGAATATTGTTCGCCCGATGGTGTTTGGCTCTACCATGTGGACCTGTATCGTATGGAAAGTGACGACGAAGTTGTTACAGCAGACATCGAGGAAATCCTTTTCGAACCGAGCGGCATTACGGTTATTGAGTGGGCCGATAAGCTCCAGAGCCTGCTCCGGCCTGAAAAAGCGCAAGCAGAAAGCGGACCGACGAATAAGCTCGAAAATATGTTCGGTTTTATCGAAATCAGACATCTGGGTGCAGATCGACGCTGTATCACACTTCCGGAAAAGTGGGCACAATGGTTCGAAAACATCGAAACACTGACACAACCCGAAAAAGAACAAGGAGGGTAATTCAATGAAGGCATGGAAGCAACGTTTTTTAAAAACGATTCTTGCAACCTTCGTTTCAGGGTGTTTGATAACTCAACTGACTTCAGCTCTTCAGGCAGCCCCGGACGATACGCAGATTGCAGACAAAGGTAGCCGCCCCACCGCAGGCTCACCCAGCGCCAACGATCAATCCGAACAAAACGATAACGATGAGTCCGTTTTCACCGGCATTGTTACCGCGAGTGAACTCAACGTCCGCGTGCGCCCCAGCCTGAACAGTTCCGTATTATGCCGTATCCCCGAGGGACGCAAGGTGAAAGTGTTTGAAAGTAGAGACGACTGGTATAAAATCGCCGCCCCTGAGTCTGCGCGCGCCTGGGTCGCCAAACGCCAGGTGTCTTCGGATGGAAAAGCAAAAAAGGACGGACTTCGAGTGCGCTGCGGCGCAGCTTTGGCATTCAGTGCCTACGCCACTGTGGACAAAGAAACCACGCTGGAACTTAAAGAGGCAAGCCGACGCGGGTGGCAGAAGATTGTTCCGCCCGAAAATGCGCGGGCCTGGGTAAGTAAAAAATACATAAAACGACTCCCTGATAAAGAAGAGGAGGAAGAAGAAGAAGAAGAAGAAGAGACTCAGACAGCAAAAACAACGACCGAGCAGGAAAAACCCCGCGAGCAGCAGAAAGAAAAAACGCAGAAAACAAGCACTTCATCCGACAAAGAAAAAGAGGACCCGGACGCCACCGAGTCCGCTGAAAAGAGCGAGCAACCCCCCTCCACTGAGAAAGAGGGTAAACAGACCGCAGCGGAGACTGCGAAAGGACAGAAACCAGAACAAGAAAAAACCACCGCGAAAAAGGAAGAGCCTCCCGAGGTCGGAGACCGTAAACAGAAGCAACCCGAAAAACAAGAACAAGCCCAAGAAGAAACAGAACCCGCAGAAGAGCCACCCCAGGAAGACAAAACGGCCCCCAAAAAGACGGAATCGGCTGAGGAAACGCCCGAAGAACCGTTGTCAGGATTGACAGGAGTGGAACAATTGCAGGCATTGGATGATGCCCAACCACCGCCGGGAACCGTTCGCCCGGCACAGAAAACAGGAATAATTGTACCACTGGGAAAAGACAAGACAGAAGCGGCAACCCATGTCCTTGCCAAACGAGTAGAAGGTACCAGCCACCCCTTATGCTTCCTGAAAAGCGATGAAATCAAACTTGATCAATGGAGCATGCGGAAAGTGCGTGTCTCGGGCAAAGAGCACTGGTACAAAGGGTGGAGCCGCCCCTTGATCAAGGTCAAGGGAATACAGGTTGCACGGTAGCCGTTGCGAAGGCACCCTGGCAATAGGTAACCAGAACTGAGCTGTTCGCCAAGCTCTCGAAGCACTCTCTCATGGGCGAGATAATTCTGAAAACAGGTGTATCATGATCGCTATCGTTGACTATCGAGCCGGTAACGTTACAAGCGTTTTAACTGCCGTAAATCATCTAGGGTATCCGGGCAAAATCACCGACAAGCCTGATGAAATACTTCAGGCCGAACGCGTCATTTTTCCGGGCGTAGGTGCGGCGCGCGAAGCCATGCAGAACCTCGATGACCTGCAACTCACCGGGACCATAAAAAGTATAATCGCCGACGGAAAACCGTTCCTGGGCATCTGCCTTGGTTATCAGATCCTGTTTGAGGAAAGCGAAGAAAACGATGGAACACAATGCCTGGGGGTATTACCGGGAGATGTCGTACACTTTCGCACTGTGATGCACGCGCATCGGCAGGCACAGGCTGAACATAAACTTAAGGTTCCCCATATGGGATGGAATGGAATCGCTTTTCCCTCGAACGGTGCAGACAACCATCCCGTGCTTAACAAAATTCCGCGCGACAGTGAATTCTACTTCGTACACTCTTACTATCCCCGCCCCACCCCCCAGGATATACTTTTGTACACCGAATACGGCGGGTGGTTGGCCAGCGGCGCGTACCGTGATAACATTGTCGCGCTGCAATTCCATCCGGAAAAGAGTGGACGACCGGGTCTGCAGCTCCTGGATAATTTCTGTTCCTGGAACGGCGCCGTACCTTGACAAGCTCATGTACCGGTCGCCGGCCAGTACGCTCGAAAATCAAAACTCAAAACGACAACGGTGCGAACGGAACTCAAGCACGTACTGCGGTTTTGACGACAATCAGAACGCCTGAGCGGTACCATTGTATGGGGACGGACGTCCTCGTCCGAGTTCAGGAACGGTCGCAATATGCCGTATGTTGGTTCCAAATCGCTGAATGAGATTTTCACTTCCCTGAAAATACCGTACAAAAAAATCACTAACCCCGAAAGGGACCGCGCAATGCTGAGCAAACGGATCATTCCCTGTCTCGACGTCCGAGAAGGCCGAACCACGAAAGGCGTAAAATTCCGCAATAACGTTGATATCGGTGATCCGGTCGAAATGGCCCGCTATTATTACGAAGAAGGTGCCGACGAACTTGTGTTTTACGATATTACGGCTTCGGCTGAAAAACGGGGAATCATTCTGGAGGTCGTCGAGAAAGTCGCCGCCGAGATCTTCATCCCGTTTTCTGTCGGAGGCGGCATCAACACACTGGAAGACATGAAGAGCGTCCTGGTTGCCGGCGCCGAAAAAGTCAGTGTCAATACCGGAGCTGTACGAAATCCGCAGATCCTCGAACAAGGCGCGCGCGCATTCGGAAGTCAATGCGTGGTCCTCGGCATGGATGTCCTGAGGGTGCCCTCTTCTTCTTCCACCCCTTCAGGATACGAAGTGGTCACCCATGGCGGAAGGACACGCACCGGCAGAGACGCTTTGCAGTGGGCTCGAGAAGCCGAAGAGCGCGGAGCGGGCGAGATCTGTCTCAACAGCATTGACGCAGACGGAACGCAGGAGGGATACGAACTCACCCTTACCCGCCTGATTTCAACCTCTGTGGACATTCCCGTCATTGCCTCAGGAGGCGCCGGAGCACCGGAACACCTCACCGCTGTTTTCCAACAGAGCTTTGCCGACGCTGCTCTGGTGGCCTCACTGGTGCACTTCGGCCGCTACCGTATAAAAGATCTGAAGGACGACCTTTCTCAGGCAGCGGTCAAAGTTCGACAACGGTGGTAACCTGTTCAGCGGATTCCGCCTCTTCCCGCTTACCTGCTTATGTGACGTGCAACCACACATAAATCCGGTGAAACGGGATACACTCTTCCCGGTACGCTGATGCGGGTATATCCTCCAGAACTCAAGCACGTACGGCGATTCTGACGACAACCAGAACGCCTGAGCGGTACCATTGTATGGGGACGGACGTCCTCGTCCGTTTCTAGGCCGCGTTCATAACGGCGGCGGACCGCCGTCCCCGGCAGAGAGCTGCCTTTACTTCAGGCGTTCTGGTTGTCCTTAAGCGTGAGGTCTGATCCTCACGCAGCTCCTGCGTCTTTTGAACTATAACATGGCAAATCTAAGCAGAAGCCCTCTCACAAAAGTCCCGGTACAACCGAATCCGATCGCTTTACTTCGCACGTTCCCGGAACGGTTACTATCCCTTCATTTTTCACGCATTTCAAACAGCGCCACGTCCTCTTTTGCGAAGTGGTGTGAGTCGGTATCCCGGATCGGCTCCTCCGGATTCTCGCTCATAAGATCTCGAACTTCACGTCCTTCCGCCCACGGTATCGGAGCGGTGATCTCACGGTCCCGGTGATTCGCCACGGCCACATACAGCTTGCCGTCGTGTTCGACACGCCTGACTTCAAGGTGGGGCACCGGCATTCTGTAAGACCAGCGGGGACGACCGCGAAACCGGCTCCAGGTCCAGAAGCGCGCCTCTGAGGGCTTCGTGTAAGGCTCCATCAGCCCCTCCGCCGGGGGCACTTCATTCGAAAGCTCGCTCCAGTCCGCGAGCTCTGTCGTGCGTTCCTTAACTTCCTCGTAAGCATCCGCCGGGAAGGGCTGGCCGTACTCGTTGGTCTCCGGCAGTTCTCCGATTGCGATCAAACGGCGATCATCCGGCAGCTCGCTGAGTTTCTCCATTGTTTCATTGGTCACCCAAGACGCATCAATGATGAGTACATCCTTCACGTGCTCCGCCGAAACGTCCCGGTCAAGGACGTACTTCCAGGGCCGCCCCAGGGCACCCACATAACTGTAGGCTTTCACCGCCCCGCCGAGCTCACTTCCCTCCGGACGCGGGTAATAGGCACTCCACTCACGATTCCCTTCGGTAGCAAGCACAGCAATATCCGCTTCGGCGCGGGCTTCCAGAAACGCGCGGAATACGTCCTCGTGGCGACTGATTCTGTTGCGCGTATCCACCGCGGCATCAAACCGGGCACGGGCATCGGCTGAATGTTGGTCCCATACATATTTCTTCCGCCATGATCTCGTCCACTCGTAGGCGGTACTCTGAAGCTGCCCTTTCAGATACTTCATGAAAATATCATACCGCACGCGGCGCGGGGTGGAGTACTCGTGGTTGTACATATGGTCCTCATTGTTCCACGCGGGCCTGCCGACGGCAATCTGGACGGTGTCCACCAGAATCTGAAGCTCCGCCGGTGCGTACTTGCCGGGGCCATGATCGTGGCCGGCACTGTTAAATTCCTCGGATGCACGCTGTATGTAAGGGTCCTTGTCGGACTTGGTGGCATAGTAAAACCTGTCTTTCGGGAGATATTTTTTCATCTCCCTGATCCGCCTGTCATAGTATTTGGCCCACGCTTCCCGGGCACAGCGATATACGTCCAGAAACGCGGCCTCATCTTTGCCCCGGAACGGGGAGTGCAGACTCCATTGATACCCCTTGTCATCAGTACCGTAAATCTCGCCCGTTCTCTCCAGATTCGGCCGGGGCAACTCGCCCTTCAACTCATCCCAGGACTCGTAATCGGTGCCCCAGCGCCGGTTGAGCGTATCGAGCGTGCCGTGTTTTTCTTTGGCCCACTTCGCAAAACCGCCATCCTTCAACTTCTTGAAATCCTCAACCCGGCTCGGCCATTTGTTCTTGTCCCTCTCGCTGAATCCGGTATATAATCTCTTGACCCATCCGCCCGGGCTATCCTCATTCCATAAAAACACCGCCCAGGGCGATTTGTAACGACTCAGCTCTCGAGCTCTCGCCTCGTCCCTCGAAAGGCCGTTTTCCATACCCTTTTTCATCTCCTCTGTGGTGTCACTGGGCATACCCGTAAGCATAAAACCGTTCTCATCGGCCCACTCCCTCGTTTCCTTATCATGGCGGGCCAGGCAGGCGTTATAACCGCGCATTTTCATCTTCTTGAGTTCAGTGATCTTGGTGGTGCCCGAACCGTGTAAATCCATCCCGTGGACCATCAGGGGGCGTTCGCCGTTCCACGGTTCATCATCCCACCACTCCGGTGTTCCATCTTCCGGTAAATCCTTGCTGAGGGGTTCAAAATGGTAGTAGTAACCAGGCTCTGACGGATTGGCCAGGGCGTCCTGCGCATCTTCTTCCGACTGCGCAAAGTATTTGAACGCCTCCACCTGCGGGATCCATCTGTCTTTCGCGTAAGCAACACCGTATTCCACGCCGCCGACAATTTCTCCGCCGCGCTGCACGGACTGCTGCGCCAGAGGCATGTACTCAAGATGCTCCTTCCGCGCATCCGAAACGCGCCGCTTCCAGTCCTCACGGCCCACCAGCTGCATATCGTGCGTTCCGCTCAAAACCCCTCCATAGCCAGCGTCCAACGTGCGTATGCTCAACCCCGGGTTAAACAGCTGCAGCGGACGTTTCAGCACGACTTCAAGCAACCGCTCCCGAGTTCTGAAACCCGCACCTGAAAACCGTACCTCTCCCTCGACGTTCTCGTAGTACTGCCGATCCGGCTCCCACTGCGCATCAACCTCGAGTCTGGGCGCCGCGTCGGTTTCAACCTTTGTGCTTCCCTGTTCAGCCACCAGCATCATGCCGGCATTCTCGCCCAGTACCGGCGTCTTCATCCACTCCTTCAGGGTGTCGACGGGAATCTCAAAGACAAGATCTTCATCACCATCAGGTTCCACAGTGGAGAACGGCTCTTTCATTAAGGTTCCTTCGCCGGGTTCTCCACCGCCCGGACCGCCGGTCCATGCCACATCGCCGTCCTTTTTGCTCCGCCATGTGGCACAATCATCACCCGCTACGTACTCGTATACGTTCCCCTGGGACTGTTTTCCTTTCCAGACGACTTCACCGATCTTCCAATCCGCATCTTCCTGCGTAATCCCGTAAAGAGATATTTTAAAGTCCCCGGTAGGATACCTATGCGGCACAACAAGGCGCACGTTCTCTATATTCTGCATCTCAAGGATCTTGATATTGTAAAGATCAACCCGCATGAGCAGCCGGCCTTCTTTGCCGTCTCTCTTGCCGACACTGTTTACGCCGGGGTCATGAGTTTCGCCGGCCACTTCGCTGTCCGGATCAGGCTCACCATCCTTAAGATCAGCATAAATCGGGGCCGCCTTGATTTCACGGTTCAGCGTGATCGTACCCGTTTGTGTACCAAGCTGCTGTGGGGCACCCCCTTCCTTAGCATCCCTGCTCCCTGTATATTTACCCGTTCCTCTGCATCCTGAAACGATTAAAAGCACAGCAACGACAAAATACACCGTACCCAGTCTTCCCAATTTCTTCATGACTTGGCTCCTTTTAAAAACGTTCACAGTCATTGTCATATCCTTATTTTCGATTTTACTTTAGTTGCCGAAAACAGGTTCGCCAGCTTGACGCATGCTGATAAAAACTCTCTCAGCATGGACCTCGCTCTTCCAAGGTGCTCGCTCACCTGATCTTGAACAGGACAATCCCTTCCTTCGGATACTCATAGGAATCGGTTTCCTGAATCACTGCATCAGGGTGGTTGGCCGTCAGGTTGCAAACCTCTTGCCGTTCGGCAACGCTTTGACATTCTGGTAGTTCGTTCCACGCAAAACACATGATGCATCCGTGATTTTGCATCCGGCACGGATCTGTCAATCATTCTTTTCCGGAGAAAACCAGGCGACAAAACCACCACCGGGAAGCAGATTTATCCCGATGGAATCCTGACGGGTAACATCGGGCAATTCCTGCCGTTCGAATTGCGTTTTTTCCCGGTCGCTGATACAGACGCCGCGATAGACGGTGTCCGGACTGAGAAAATCCAGCTCCACATCCTGCAGATTCCTGGCTTTGTTGGTGCTGCCGTTGAGAGCAACCAGAAACCACTCCGCGTCTTTACGACGGATCATAGCCGTAACCTCGCCCAGTTCCGTCATATCTAAGATACGGGTTTCATCCCAGGATGGGGCGAAAGCCTTTAACACGTACAGGATTTTTTGGTGTTCGAGTATTCTGCCGGGGTACCCGGCCATATTCGTGACCGGCGATGTAAATGCAAAAACAGTGGCAAGCTGATGGGTGAACGTGGTTTTACCGAGCCGGTCTTCATTAAGGGTGAGGGGCGTGTAGTCTGAAAATCCCACAATGCCCCGCGTCAACGGTAAAACGGCGTTATGTCGGGGTAGTAAAGAAGACCCAAAGCGATTGTATTCAAGTCCACGCACGCCCTCACGGGTCATTTCGTTAGGATACGTACGGGTCCCGCCCGCCGGTTTGTTCGCGCCGTGATAATTGATCATCAGTTTGTGTTCGGCCGCATCAATCAAGGTGTTGCGATAAAACCGGAGACGTTCGTGAGATTCGCTGTCCATAAAATCCACTTTGACGCCAACGAGACCTGCTTTTGCTACTTTGCTGAAAAAGCTTTCCCGACTCTCCGGATCACGGAGTTTTTTCCAATGGCGCCACAGCCAGAGCTTTACGCCCTTTTGGGCGGCATATTCAACAAGTTCCTCCATCCTTTCCCACGGTTTTTCCCAGTCGGGCCACCCCGCGTCAATGAGACTGTATTCAAATCCAAGTTGGGCGGCATAATCGATATATTGACGTTCCTGCTCGGGAGTTCCGGTTCCCCGCGACCACCAGCGCCAGACCGCGCGCCCCGGCTGAATCCACTCGGTTTTATATCCGTCGGGAAAAAGGGATGTGTCCGGCGCAGGATTCAGATTCGTCACGAGGTCGCTGTTGACAAGCCCGTTCAGATCCGGGCTGATCATTATAAAACGCCAGGGCGAATACGCCCCCCCTGACACAGTCCAACTATCGTCGTCGCGAAAATGGCTCTCTATCC
>CAJXKU010000055.1 GCA_913055945.1 uncultured Lentisphaerota bacterium
AAAAGCAGCCCCGTACATGCCGGTGACCAGAGACATCCGGCCGAGGTTATAACGAGAAACGGCGTAGCTCAACACGATGGCTTTCGCGCCCGCAGTGAGGGGTGTTTTAAGCCGCCTTGCCCGGCGTGGCTTTATATGCAGAATGTTCGGGGTTGGAGCCTGCCCGCTTCATGGATGGAGGAACCGGAGAAGCCAACGGCGTGTTCTTCAGCGGCATGTCAGAGAAGCTTTCCTGTATAGAAAAACTTATATGAACAGAAAGGGGTCTGTATGGATGCTGTAATCGGCGTGCTCATTTTCGTTGCGGTAATTGTTGCGATTGTGCTGGGCTCCCTGTTTATTTATTTCGCCAACGTGTATATCCGGGCGCTGGCATCTAAAGCCCATGTAAAGTTGTGGACGCTGGTGGGCATGAAGCTGCGCCGCGTGGCTCCCACGCTTATTGTTGAAGCTCTTATTCGGCTCACTAAAGCCGGATTAACGATGAACACCGACGACCTCGAAGCACATTATCTCGCCGGCGGGGACGTCCTTAATGTGGTGAACGCCCTTATCGCTGCCGATAAAGCCGGGATCGATCTGGGCTTTGAGCGCGCCGCCGCTATTGACCTCGCAGGGCGTGACGTGTTCGATGCCGTGCGACTAAGCGTCAGTCCCCGGGTTATTGATTGTCCCAACCCTGCAAAAGGCCGCGAAACCATAGCCGCTGTGGCCCAGGACGGTATCCAGGTTCAAGCACGTGGACGTGTTACTGTCCGCGCCAACATTGAACGACTGGTGGGGGGAGCAACCGAAGAGACGATTATTGCACGCGTGGGGGAAGGAATTGTGACAACAATCGGCTCATCCAAAAGCTACAAGGACGTTCTGGAGAACCCGGACACCATTACCCGCCGCGTTCTGGACAAGGGGCTGGACAGCGGTACTGCCTTTGAAATTCTGTCCATAGATATTGCCGATATTGATATCGGGGACAACATAGGAGCGCGACTACAGGGGGATCAGGCGGAAGCCGATAAACGCGTGGCTCAAGCCAAAGCCGAAGAACGACGAGCTGCAGCAGTTGCCCTGGAGCAGGAGAATCGGGCCAAGGTCCAGGAAATGCAGGCCAAAGTTACCGCGGCGCAGGCCGAAGTACCCTTCGCTATGGCTGCGGCGCTCCGCGACGGGAATATCGGGGTTCTGGATTACTACCGGATGGAGAACATCCAGTCAGATACCGAGATGCGGAATAACATAACTGGTGACGAAGAAGATACGGGCCAAGAGTAATCTGTGGAAGAGCTGATTCAACTTTTTTTCTTTGTCGTAATCATCGGGTTCGGTCTTTTCGTTAAGTTTATGCAGGCGATTGCTGGCAGAAAAGCGAACCGGGATAGCGCAGGTCCGTTTTCTTCTGAAGACATACCTGACAATACCGACATTCGGCTGAACACGCAGGGGAAAAAAAAGACGACAGGAAAATCAGCCGGGAAGCGTACTGGTGAAGAAGCCACTGCTTCTCCCGACAGATCCCGACAAAATCGAAACCGGAGCCAAGCGCAGCGCAGCAGCCCGCTGGGGAAATCACCTGAACCTCAGCAGAAACGTGAAGAATCTTCTCTCGAGAAAGGTGCTCTCTCCGAAGAAAAAAGCGATACACCCGAGCGGTTGCTGGATCCTGCTGAATCAACTTACGAAGATGAAACCTCTGCTTACCACACCACCAGCACCGTCGACACAGAAGCCGACAAAGCGGGACATGAAGGAGCTTGGGAAACCGGTCGTGAACTCGGGGAAGAGAGCTTCCGCCGCGGATTCCCGAAACGACGAAAACGCTCGCAGCAATGGAATGAGCGCCGGCAGGGAACCATACGATTAAATGCGAAGGGTAAAAGCCAGTTGAGAAAAGCTGTTTTAATGAACGAAGTGGTCAGTCGACCGCGAGCGTTTGACGTTTAATCTCCCAGTCAACTGCAGGGCGTTACAGCACGGATGCTTTCTTATGAACTGTTCGCTTTTTGTGATGGACACCTTCACCGTAAAGCGATAAACCATGCGGCCATCAGAATTCCGAATGTAAAAATTCCTATCGCCCATTGAATGCTACGAGGGGCTTTACCCAGTTGCAAATAGCCGGGTAGAATGCCCAGAAGGATGCCGGCCGTGAACCCGAAGAGATGTCCTCGAACGTCAGTCTGCGGGCCTGCGCCCAATAAACCGAGAAGACCGACGGCAGCAGCGAACGCGACCCAGCATTTACGCCATAGTTGATCCAGGTGGCGTCGACCAAAACGGCGAATGTTCCAGGCTATCTGCATTGAGGTCAGAAGCCCCAGGCTCCCGAAGATCGCGGTCGAAGCGCCTAAAGCCTGGAAATGCGACGGAGCCACAAGCACGGTTGTCAGGTTTCCGAGAATTCCTGAAATTGTGACCAGAAACAAAGCCATCCCTGTACCCAGCCAACCGCCTGCAATGGAGATAAGCAATCCGCCTCCCAGGACGTTCCCCAGCAGATGAGCCGCACCGCCATGTAAGGTTAAAGCCGTTACTGCCCGGGCATAGTCTCCCTGCAGAACAGCAGATGTTTTTAAAACTCCCTCCTCTACGAAGTCGATACGTGGAACAGTTCCCTGGAGGAGATCCATCAGGAGAATCCCGAAGGCGGCAAGAAGCCCAGCGTTCCACTCCGGGGCGGATGGAAACTCACTCTTCGGCGGGAACGTATCCGGGGGCGGAAAATCCCTGTTGACTCGCTCGTACTCGCGGATTTCTCTGTAGGCCGTTTCCGCCCACTCAGCCGGGACGACTAGTTGCCATTGCATATTCTCGTAGATCAATCTATAGGGAATTCGGGCGGCCGCAAGGGCTGCAATCCAGCACACCCTACGCTCATCCTCAGGTACGGCCATTAAGGCAACCTCGTCCTCCCCATTCCGAGAAGGTGTCTGCGCCTCTGTATTGATACTGTCGGATTCACGATTCATACTGGACTACCCGGCAAAGAACTTGTTCTGGTTTTGCGTATTTCACTGCATATAATGTAATGTACAAGAATCGGTGCAGACCTCGAAAAGAACATCATCGTGCCCGCGTTTTTGCGGCAGCGTAGAGTTCTTATCACGCCGTAACAACGCAATTGTTCCGGAATAAATTATGTAAAGAGGCCGCGTCATGTTTTTGCAATACTTGTGGATGGATCCCACCTACTACGTGTCCTGGGTAGTCATCGTCTGTTTCTCAATAAGTGTGCACGAGTGCAGTCACACCATTGCGGCCTATAAATTGGGCGACGCTACGGCTTATAACGAGGGATATCTGACGCTTAACCCCATTAAAGTTATGGGGCCTTACGCGCTCGGAGCGCTGGCGGTCCTGGGGTTGGCCTGGGCAAGCGTGCCAGTGGCCAAATCCAGGCTTCACCGGCGCTCAGCCACCGCTTTAATTTCATTCTCGGGACCCGCATCAAATCTATGTCTGGGGATCGCGTTCGCTTTTCTTGCCGCCCTTACAGGCGCCGTCGCCGGGGCCCACTCAGGCGTGGCTCAAATGTTTTTCAAAGTTCTTCAGGTCGGTGCGGAAGCGAACGCATTCCTGTGCCTTCTCAATATCCTGCCCGTGCCATTCCTCGACGGATGGGACGTATTCACCTATTT
The DNA here is from genome assembly GCA_913055945.1 of uncultured Lentisphaerota bacterium. Lineage (GTDB taxonomy): Bacteria > Verrucomicrobiota > Lentisphaeria > Oligosphaerales > CAJXKU01 > CAJXKU01. Next base: position 3,636 of record CAJXKU010000055.1, read on the forward strand.
CGTGCCGGAGGCGAACAAGCTGGATCAGCAGACGCAGGGCTATATCACCCTCGGGGTCATCCTGGGGCTTTTCTTTCTCGGCGGCTTTCGCATTCTGTTCAGCGTCGCCGGAGCCTTTCGTGACAGTGTGATAAGTTTTTTCCTCGTCTTTTTCGGCGGCGGATAATCCGCACTGACACAGCGGTTCGGCCGAGGGACTTCAATTAAGAGTTTTGGAAGGCAGGGTTCAGATGAATCCTGATTGCGGAGAGGAACTTTGCGAGCAATGTTATTTATGAAAAGAAGAAAAAAAGGAGGGAACCGATGGTCAACTTAACAGAAAAAGAATGTACAGCCTGCAAAGGGAATGAAGCGCCATTAAAAGGGAAAGAGTTACAGGATCTTGCCGCAAACTTGAACGAAGGGTGGGAGGTTATAGAAGAGCACCACTTGCAGAAAGAATACAAATTCAACAACTTCCGGGAAGCGCTCGAGTTCACGAACCGGGTTGGGGAATTGGCGGAACAACAGGGGCATCATCCCGACATCTACTTGGCTTACGGCAAAGTTGTCGTCATGATATGGACCCATAAAATCGATGGTTTGACCGAAAGCGATTTTATCTTTGCCGCGAAAACAGATAACTGCTGAATTTTGCGGTTAAGAGCATCCTCCTCTGATGCTTCGACGTATTTTGACATCGGCGAACCCCGTCGGCAGGGTTGATGCCCCATGCTCAAAACGGCACTGATGGGTAACATGCCAATGTTCCCCCGCGTGCGGGCGTTCTTCTATAGGCCGGCGTTGGACGTTGAGTTTGACTTTTCGCATTCGGATGTTACATTGAAATACTATTGTTCTATAGGAGAATTTCGAATCCATTCAATCTCTAACGTTATTGTCAGGAGGAAAGATATGTACAGGCGCTGGTTGTGGTTTATGTTGGTAATCGCGACGATCCTGGCGGGTGGTGTAAGAGCGGAGACGATAGGTCACTGGAGATTTCAGAAAGGTGACTTTCTGGCTGATAATGGCCCTGGCCAATTGGCCCTCACCCCCGATAAGGGCGCTGCCAGGGCAGTGGCTTCGTCCGAAGTCGATTTCCCGGAGAAATTGCCCAACACGGGTGATAAGAACCAGCAGGCGGCCAGGCTTGGCCGTGAGGCGTCGCTGAGCGGAGCGAATCGGCCTAAGCAGTTCCACGTGGAGCGATTCACGATTGAGATGTACGTTCGTCCAGAGAAGGAAATGGGGGGAGCGCTGGCTTCTCACTGGGCCACCACCGCCGGAGCAAGGGGTTCAGCCGAGCGACGCTGGCGGCTGGACCTGACTGATAACGGCCAACTTCGTATGGTCCTGAGCCAGGATGGAAGCCGGGGGAATCGTACGACCCGAAGTCAGGACAGCGGCCTAACCCTGAAACCCGGACAGTCCTATTTTGTGGCAGCAGCTGTCCAAGTGGGGAACGGTTCGAAGGTGACGTTTTATCTGAAGAACCTGAGCAAGGGAGGGGAACTCGTATCGAAAACTGTTCGCGACTCCCGGGTCAAACGGCTTCATCCCACCACGGCGCCTTTTGTCGTGGGCGCCGAAGCCCGGGGCGAAGGGTACCATCCGCGGCGAGTGAATCACTTCAACGGAGTGATCGACGAAGTCCGCTGGACAGCCGGTGTGCTGGAGAAAGAGGAACTTCTGGGTGTGCCCAAGCCGCCGCTACCGCCCATTGGGGAACAGACCGTCAGCTACTGGCGATTTGAAGGCGAAGAGGAGGAATTTCTGCAGGATCTGGGGTCCCACGGCCTGACCCTGAAAAACGAAAACGGCGTCCGGCAAGTGAAACTGGATGCGTACAGCCCTTTTGCTCCGGGGCTTGATTTCTCCAATCCGATTCCCCAGGTTGGCGTGAAAAACCGGTTCGGGGCGTATTTTGCCGAAGCTCAATCCCTCAGCCATGAACCGCATGATGCTTTTAAGCATCTTGAGACCTTCACCGTGGAAGCTTACATCAATGCCGGCGTCTCCGAACACAGACAAACCATTATAGGACAACATGGAGCCGGCTTACTGAAATTCCCTGAACGGCGTTGGAACTTTGCCGTAAGCGGCGAGAATAAACTGACGTTAACACTCAGTCATGACGGCTCCCGCGGAAACCGGTCCAATCGGACGCTGGAGAGTGAAATCAAGGTGAAACCGAACCAGGATTACTTTGTAGCTGTTGTGGTTGACGTGAAGGATGACGGAACGAAAGCTCGATTTTACGCTCAGAACCTGACCGGGAACGGCCCCATGCAGAAGGATACGAATACGGATAAAAACATCACCGAACTGCATGTGTCCAAGGCTCCGCTGATCATCGGAGCCCACACTTCCAATGGACGCGACACCAGGCGCGCTTTTTTCAAAGGATTAATTGATGAGATTCGCCTGTCGGAAGGTAAACTTGGGCCTGACCAGTTTCTTATCACCGAGAAGGAAAGCGCCGAGTGAGGTTCTGGCGTGCGTGCATTCCCGCCGCTCTGGAAAGGAACAAACAGGGTAGTGGCTAAACGCTGTTTGAAAACATTCAGTTTTCGAAATGAACTTGCTTGTGACAGAAATATAGGAGAAGAAGCTTATGGCTCGGACGAAAACAACGGTTGCTGGGGTGGTGGTAGCTGCCTTCGGACTCGGCGTGATGGTGGTCTCATCCGTCTGTGCTGCAGATGAAACTCGTGAACGTGCCGGTGATTCGGGCGAAAATTTGGAAGATAACACCCCCATTCTTGAATTGCGCTGGGGGCGTTCTAATAAGTTCTGGCAAGTGAATACGGAATTGGTCAAGCAGGTGGGTGCCAATCGGCTGTGGTACGGTATCGGTTGGGTGAAGCAGCCTACCGAAGTGCTGCGTCGGGAATTTGCCATGGTTAATGAGGCAGGTATGCCGGTTACCAGGGGCGTGGGGTCGAAACATCCCGAGAAATTCGTGAAAGAAAATCCTGAATTGCGCACACAGCACTGGCGCTACGAGCCATCTCGACCCGTGACCGCAGAAGATGACAGTGCGGTCATCAAACTGTTTGAAGCTTACGGCGACAACAATGGATTTAACGCTTATGAGCATGCAAAGCTGGATATAGACGTTTCGCAGGACTGGTGTGTGGTTGACCTGACCACGAATGAGGTTCTTTCTCCGGATGCGTGGTCGTACGATGAAGCAGATCAGACGGTGACGGTAGAAGATGCCGTGAATGAACATAAATACAGGGTTTTTTACCTTAAAGGATCCGGTAAGGAAAACCCGTCAGGTACGCTCAATTTGCTCAATCCCAAAGTCTACAACTCCGAGAAATACTGGAACGCTCGTCATTCCGACCCGAGCATGGGGGGGACAATCAGTTTCGCCCGACCGGTGTCAGTGGTGTTCGGAGGGTGGAATCTGAAGTCTGAAAAAGGCGTGCAGAGGGACTGGTATGGGGCCTTTTCGTATGCCCGTGCCATCACTTCGGATGTGTTCAAAGGGTTTGAGGAAAAGACAGGGCAGCGGCTGGATCCCAGGTGGTTCATCCACAACGGCCGTCTTGCTACCTCTGACGATCCGCCCACCGAGGGGGCACTGCGGTGGATGTCTTATGTGAATGAACGCATTATTCCATATGGTCGCGTATACACTGATTGGCTTCACGGACATGGAGTGGAAGCGGTGTTTTTCTGGGGCGATGGTTGGATTGGTATCGAACCCTATAAAGGTATGCTGGGCGAGATGGGATACGATGAAGTTACGCTTCCGACGAATTCAGCCCTTGATGCCAGACGTGTGACCGATTTTAAAGATCCGGACGTGCGCCGCTGTATAAGGATCTGGGTACACTCTGCCGGAGCTATCCGAAGTCGGTGGAGACGGGTGCTTCAGACGATTATCCGGAAAATGCCCGATGGGGTGTCGATGGGGAGCCAGAACGCCCAATATATGAATAAGAAACCGGGCTGGAATGAAGCCCTGAGTCGGGTATACGGCGATTTCGAGCGGATTCACGATGCGGTGGACGGCACAAAGGCCTACACAAATGATGTGACCGCTTATGTCGTGAATGCCTGGGGAAATTTGCGTGCATGGCCGCGTGCGGCTTTTTCGGCCAATAAATCTCAGTTTGCGCTTCAGGCACTGGTCGATTTACCCATCGAAATCAAGTGGATTTCACTGCGTGAAATTGAAGACGGAGGGGTGCCGGAGGATGCCGACGTGTTGCTGAACATCGGCGAACCCGGCAGTTCGTGGGCCGGGGGTTTTCACTGGAACGAAGAAGTTGCCTCTGAAATCCGTGAATTTGTGGATGCCGGCGGCGGCCTTCTTGGCGTCGATGGTACGGCGCTGAACGAGGATAAGTTCTTTTTGTCCGACGTATACGGTCTGGAATACGAAGGACGCGTGGCGAAAGCCGCCGAAAACGAGATTTACCGTGGCTCCGCCACGATGTTCCTCGATTCTCACAGTTCGCCCAGGGTGAAACTGAGCATGAAAGAAGACGCACCTCGCTTCTTCGCGGGATTGGATGACCTCGGAAAAGTCGCAACCCACATTGCAGTCTCGCCCAGCAGTGATAAGACAGAGGTTCTTGCCGAGGGGCAGGGCAAAGAAGGCCGTAAAGCTCTTGCTACTGTGCACCCTTACGGCGAAGGTAAAGCCGGCTATGTCACTGGCAACGGTACATGGATGGTCGGGGGAAACCCGCCCTATGAGGAGTTTCTGAAGCGCATGGTGTACGCCGTTGCTGAGACGCCGGGCACGGAATTGATGCAGGAACTGGACAGCCCCACACCGGGTGGACACGTTTACTTTTATCCGGAGGCGGACATGCTGTTTGTGTATAACCGCGCTGCTGAGTCCAATGAGATCTATGTTCACGCAAGTGCAGTGGCCGAACATTATGACGGTGAGGTCATGTTGCGTCCGTATTATCACGGCGGAGAGAAAGAACCGAGACTCATCGAAAGACGAACCTGCGCGATTTCGGATCTCAAGCAGGGTATCAGAATTCAAGTGCCGGAGCACGATTATAAAATATTCAAACTTTACCGGCCTTACGAAGAAGAATAATCCTAAATTTTAGGATAATTGTAAGTTGCCAATGTGACGAGTAAGCGTTCGAGGGCCGGGTAAGATTCAACGGGCCGATGAGGCAATCTGTTCATGACCTTCCGCGTTTCTGAAGGAATTGGTTCAGTGTTGCTCCGGTATGCGAAGAGCGCGTAGCCTGCGCGACTTGTCTCGGTGTCCCTTTCGCGACGACTGAGCCGCCTTTATCTCCGCCTTCGGGGCCCAGATCGATAATCCAGTCGGCTTCTGCAATGATATCCAGGTTGTGCTCGATGACAACCACCGTGTTCCCGGCGTCCACCAGTCGGTGAAGAACACGGGTAAGCTTTTCGATATCTGCCATGTGCAGCCCGATGGTTGGTTCTTCAAGAATGTAAAGATTGCCGTGGGTAGAGCCACTTGTTTGTTCAGCGGCTTTGGCTAATTCTGTGACCAGCTTGATGCGTTGGGCTTCACCGCCGCTCAGCGTGGGGCTTTGCTGGCCCAGCTTAAGATAGCCCAGGCCTATATCCTGCATCAGACGCAACGGCCGATGGATAGAAGGGTGGGTTGTAAAGAAAGGTTCTGCTTCGTCTACGCTCATCGCGAGGATCTCGCCGATGTTTTTCTCTTTGTACTCAACAGTCAACGTCTCGGGCGTGAAGCGGAGGCCTTTACACGCTTCGCAGGTTACGGTCACATCCGGCATAAAACTCATCTGAATCTTTTTTACACCTTGCCCTTTGCATTCCGGACACCTGCCTTCGGCGACGTTGAAGGAGAAGCGGCTGGGACCATACCCGCGAATGTTGGCCTCCGGGGTTTGCGCAAAGAGCTTACGGATTCGATCCCAGAATCCCACGTACGTCGCGGGGCAGGAACGGGGGGTTTTACCGATCGGCTTCTGATCCACCTCCAGCGTCCGCTTTACGCCTTCCAGGCCGGTGATATTGTCGCAGCCGTGGAGTTGTTTTCCTGCCTCGTGCTTCTTCTTCCTGTTTTTTGCAGAGAGCAGCATATGCGCGTTGTTATACAGGATCTCACGGATCAGGGTGCTCTTTCCGCTGCCGCTGACGCCTGTCACGCAAACCAGGCGCCCCAGCGGCACGTCCACTTGTATGTCCTTGAGGTTGTGCAGTCGGGCACCATCTATGCGCACATGCTTGTCCCCCGCTGCCCTTCGGGTTCTGACCAGCGGATGCAGCAGCGGCGAAGACAACGTCTGTCCCGTCACCGAAGCAGGGGTTGCTTTAATGGCCTGAAGGTCTCCTTCTGCCACCAGGGTCCCCCCCTCAGTGCCTGCACCCGGTCCGAGGTCAATGATATGATCCGCGGTTTTGATCGTATCCTCGTCGTGTTCTACCACCACGACGGTATTCCCTTTTGTCTGCAACTGATGCAGCGTATCAAGCAATCGTCTGTTGTCACGCGCATGCAGGCCGATCGTCGGTTCGTCCAGGATGTAGCATACTCCCCGCAGGTTGGAACCGAGCTGTGCTGCTAATCGGATACGCTGCGCTTCGCCCCCGCTCAAGGTCGTGGCAGACCGGTCCAGTGTTAAATAGGACAGGCCTACCTGCATCAGAAACTGCAGGTGTGAACAGACTTCTGCCCTCAAGTCCCGGGCGATCTCCGCTTCTTTATCCTTCAGCTCGAGGGAGCGGAAGTACTGTTCCGCATGCTGGACAGTCATCCCCGTCAGGTCAGCAATAGACTGACCGCGGAATGTGACAGCCAGCGCCTCTCTGCACAGACGCGCGCCGTTGCATACCGGACACGCCATCTGCTGTGCGTCCGAGTCCTCACTTTCCTCAACCTCTCTGCCGTGGGACAGAATCGTTCCCTTCCCGTGACAGCGCGAACACCAGCCATGCTTAGAGTTGAACGAGAAGAGCCGCGGGTCGAGTTCGGGAAAACTGCGGCCGCATTGGGGACAAACCCTTTTGGTGGAAAAAATCTCCTCCTGCTTCCGATCTTTGCCGGAGACACGTCCGACGTAGAGGGTGCCTTTGCCGAAGGCAAGGCCCACCCCGAGGAGTCGATCAATTTCGCTGTCATTGCCGGGAATCACCTTTGTCTCGCCTACCGGCAGGTCAATATCGTGTTCCCGGAATCGGTCCAGCCGAGGCCAGTCCGTGCAGGAAGCGTATGTGCCGTCTACGCGCAGGTGGCTGTAGCCTTTTGCCCCCGCCCATTCCGCCAGATCGGTATAATATCCCTTACGCGCCACGATCAGGGGGGCAAAGATGCGGATTTTCTTCCCTCTGTAGGCCTGAAAAATCCGATTTTTGATCGAAAGCTGAGACTGCGCCTCAATCGGTACAGCACATTCCGGGCAATGCTGGCGCCCCAATTTCACCAGCAGCAGGCGCAGAAAATGGTATACCTCTGTAACGGTGGCAACTGTACTTTTGGGGCCGCCGCGGCTGGAGCGCTGTTCGATCGCCACGCTCGGAGGAATGCCGGTGATGCTGTCCACATCCGGACGGGAAACCGGCTGAACAATCTGCCGCGCGTAAGCGTTCATGGATTCCAGGTACCGTCTCTGGCCTTCCGCAAAGAGGATGTCAAAGGCCACCGTGCTTTTACCGCTGCCGCTTATGCCGGTAATGACACTGAGGCAGCCGCGGGGTATCGAAATGTTTGTGTTTTTCAGATTATGTTCACGCGCGTGCCGGATGGAGATCTGTTCCTTCTCCGGTACCCTCCCATAACGCTGACTGGGGGCTGCTTCCGAAGGGAGTAGAAACGGCAGTTCCGCCTCTCTGAGCGCTTGACCGGTATAACTGCCTTCATGTTCAGCAATCTCCTCCGGTGAGCCGCACGCGATGACCTCTCCGCCTTCGTCGCCGCCTTCGGGGCCAAGATCGATAATCCAGTCCGCCGCTCGTAACACATCAAGGTTATGTTCGATGATGACCACCGAGTGCCCTGCACGGATCAACTGACGCAATGCCTGAAGAAGCGTGGCCACATCTTCAAAGTGCAGGCCGGTTGTGGGTTCATCGAACAGGAAGCAGTAGCACGCCTGCTCCTTCTGCTGTTTGCCTTTGCTTGCTGTATGCTGGGCCAAATGACCGGCGAGTTTCAGTCGTTGTGCTTCGCCCCCGCTGAGCGTGGGTACGGGTTGACCGAGCTTCATATAACCGAGCCCGACGGCCTGAAGCGGAGCGAGTTTCCGTTGTACTTCCGCGGCGTGTCGGAAGAACTGCGATGCCTCGGATACGGTCATTTCCAATACCTCGGCAATGGACTTCGGTGCTCCGTAGGCCTGCCCATCCCAGGAAGGCGAAGATCCCTTTTTCCCTTTCGTTTTCCGCGGCCCTGGGGGCGGGAGTTTGACTTCAAGGATCTCCCCCCGAAAGCGATGCCCGTCGCAGTCTGAACAACGCAGATACACGTCGCTGAGAAACTGCATTTCCACGTGTTCGAAGCCGTTCCCGCTGCACGTGGGACACTGTCCTTTGGGTGAGTTGAAGCTGAATGTTCCGGCCGTGTAGCCGCGTTCACGGGCCAGCGGTTCTTTGCTGAAAAGTTTTCGAATAGCGTCGAAAGCGCCGACGTAACTGGCCGGATTCGAGCGCGTGGTCTTGCCGATGGGAGACTGATCCACAAGAACGACATCCGAGATTTGCTCGTGCCCTTCGAATTCCCGGTACGGGCCGGGTTGCTCTGCGGGCTGGTGCTTCAGCTTCTTGAGCGCATTGTAACAGGTGTCCTGGATTAATGTGGACTTGCCTGAGCCGCTTACACCGGATATGCAAACAAGGTGGTTCAAGGGGATTTCGACATCGATGTCTTTCAGGTTGTGGGCCCGTGCACCCCGCAACCGAAGGGCTCTGCCCGGGGGCGAAGACGCATCGTGGTGCCCAGAGGCACGTTCAGGCAGATTCGGGGTCACGGACTTTTCCCCCCGGAGGTATTCGGCGGTCAGAGAATTGCCGGAGTTGAAGAATGCGCCTATCCTGCCGGTGAATACCAGGTGCCCTCCGCGTTCGCCCGGCCCGGGTCCCAGATCGATTACATGATCAGCAGCAGCAATAACCTGCGGATCGTGCTCCACCACGAGAAGCGTATTCCCCGCATCACGCAATCGGTACAGGATCTGGATGAGCCGATTGATGTCGCGCGCATGCAGGCCGATGCTCGGCTCGTCCAGCACGAAGAGCGTGTTGACCAGTGATGTACCGAGAGCGGTGGTCAGGTTGATACGTTGTACTTCACCGCCGCTTAAGGTGCGCGACTGACGATCGAGGGTGAGGTAGCCCAGGCCTACTTCCTTCAGGTATGTCAGCCGCGAACGGATTTCGTTCATCAGCATTTCCGTTGCTTCGTCCAGGGGGCTGGGCAACTGCAGGGTCTCAAAAAATTCATGCGTACGCTGGAGCGGAAACGTAAGGACGTCGTGGAAATTATAGCCCGTATCTGCGTGCCCGTTACCGCCTATACGCCATTGCAGCGACTCCGGCTTCAGTCGTGCCCCGCAGCACGCAGGGCACAGATGGTAGGCGCGGTAGCGCGAAAGCAGTACACGGATGTGCATCCGGTAGCTCTTCGTCTCCAGCCATTCGAAAAAGCGTCGCACCCCGTACCAGCCGCCCTCTCCCCAGGAACTTTCCCCTTCCAGGACCCACTCCTTCTGTTCAGAACTCAATTCACCCCAGGGTGCATCAACCGGAATGTCCCGCATCATCGCAAAGTGGAGCAGGTCATGCTGGCACGCTTCATAGCTCGCGGACTGCCAGGGTCGAATAGCGCCCTCTTCCAGGGACTTGGTCTCATCGGGCACCACCAGCTCCCAGTCGATGTCAATAACCCGGCCGAACCCTCGACAGGTGTCACAAGCGCCCAGGGGTGAATTGAAGGAGAAAAGGTTGGGCGTGGGATCCCGATACGTTACGTCACACTGGGCACAGTGCAGTTCGGTGCTGAAACGAAGAGGATTCATGGGGTGTCGCTCCGAGTCCAGCGGATACACGATCACATAGCCGTCGCCGTGATGAAGCGCCCGTTCCAGCGCCTCGACAAGCCTTTTGCGCCGTTCGGGCGAAAACGGGAGGCGATCCTGCACGACTTCGAGGCGATCCGCATTATGGCGCTGAATTCGGGTGAACCCTTGGCGGGAAAGGGCGTCGCGGATTTCCTCAGGTGAAAAATTCTCCGGGATCTGGACCGGAAACGTCACCGTATACCCGCTGATCGGCTCTTCGCTATCTTGCGATAGATTTTCTGTGTCGCTCTCCCGGCTCCTATGATAGCGTGTTTTCAGTTCATCGTAAATCGTCTCCGGCGTGTCTCGTTGTACTTGTTCGCCACAGTGTCTGCAGTAAAGGCGTGCGACTCTGGCGAAAAGTAGTTTGAGATGATCATTGAGCTCAGTCATAGTCCCCACCGTGGAACGCGATGTCTTTACCGGGTTGGTCTGATCGACCGCAATCGCCGGGGGGATACCTTCGACACTTTCCGCCTGCGGCTTATCCATTCGCTCCAGAAACTGCCGGGCATAGGGAGAGAACGTTTCCACGTACCGGCGTTGACCCTCCGAATAAATCGTGTCGAACACAAGCGAAGACTTACCGGATCCGCTCACTCCTGTTACAACGGTGACACAGTTTGTGGGAATCGATACGTCAATGTTTTTTAAATTGTTCTGGCGTGCGCCCTTGACTTGAATTGTTTCGGGTTGCATGATATGTCTCTCTCGATCTCAGGAGTGGTCTCGATCGCCGCAGGGGCATCGGGGTGGGCCGCCGCACGCCCAGAGATGTTTCACATCAGTATACTCATCACCGAAAAGCTTTCGGTGTACTGGTATTTGAAACTATTCAGATAGAAAGTTACTGAGAATCCGTTGCACCTGATGAAGTGTGTACGGTTTTGACATAACATCCTTGAACCCGTATTCGCTGTAGTTACCCATGACGGGATCGTCGGCATACCCGCTGCATACAACAGCTGTAACCTGTTCATCCAGATCCAGAAGTTCACTGATCGCTTCCATTCCTCCCTTTCCACCGGGAACCGTGAGATCCAAAAGCACCAGCTCGAAGGGAGAACCTCTCTGCAGAGCCGTCTTATATTTCTGCACAGCGTCCGTTCCGTCAACAGCTGTCTCAACTTGGCATCCCTTGGTTTTGAACATTTCGGAGGCAACTTTCCGTATCGGCTCTTCATCGTCCATGATAAGAATTCTTCCATCGGGTCGGATGCTGGACGCCGGTATTGCGGCTTGCTCGCTTTCGATTTCAGCCAACGCATCTGAAGCCGGAAGGCACAAGGTGAACGTCGTGCCTTGACCCGGTTCCGAGGTGGCGCTGATGTGGCCGCCGTGTTTTTCGACAATGGAATAAACCGTGGCCAACCCCAAACCGCTGCCCGTTTGCTTCGTGGTGTAATAGGGTTCGAATATGCGGGCAAGATCCTCAGCGCCTATACCCATCCCTTCATCCCGAATGGTTATTCTGATATATTTGCCTGGATTGAGAGGAAGAGAAGTATTCTCCGCCATTTCTACGTTCTCCATGGTAATGTACAGATGGCCGCCCTGCGGCATTGCCTGGTCAGCGTTAATAGCCAGATTCGAGAACACCTGCTGGATTTGCCCTTTATCCACGTGGGCCAGCCACAGCTCATCACTGCCCTGAAGTACAGGTTTAACATTACTGCCGGAAAGATCGAAATGAACGGTTTCTTCCACAAGCTTGTCCAGACGTACATCCTCTTTGATCGGATCCGAGCCTCGTGCAAAGGTGAGCAGCTGGTTGGTGAGTCGACTTGCCCGATCCAGGGACTGTTCTGCATCTTCAATGGGGCGGAACGCCGGATGGTCCGGATCAAGTTTCGATTTGGCCAGGGACATATTGCCGAAAAAGCCCGTCAATCAGAACTCACTTTTGAGGGCAACCTGAACGCCCGAGTTTCAGAGGGTGTGAAATAGCAGGAAATACGGGGGGATCCGGTTAAATTTGTTGGTGTTAAAGAAACAAACGCCAACCGGAGGTCCCCCCGCAATGA
>CAJXKU010000056.1 GCA_913055945.1 uncultured Lentisphaerota bacterium
TGGGGTACGCGCACCCACGGTGGAATGAGGAAACGCATGTTGTTGGCAATGAAGTCCAGGTTGGCTCGACGCTGGGCGTTGTCCCAGCCGATGAATGCATCGCGCGGGGCAATCCGCCAAGCGGCGGCACCGAACAGCAGCGCTCCCACCGGCCGGTCCCGCACATCGAAAACAAGATAAGCGATGCTTTTACCTACACGCGTGGAAAAGCCCAGATAATGATAGCAGTGCATGAGCGTCTGCCACAATTTAGCTTCAGCACCTGAATCGGCAGTTGATAAGCGTACAGGCCCAAGTTCGGACAGCGTGCAGCTGATCGGCGAGGTGTCATGCATAACGGGCTGAAAGGACTGACCGCGGCGGTGGTTTACGCTGGGAGACTGACGGGCGGGAAGCTGCAGCATGCCCCGGCGGTGCAGTTTTAAAAGCATCGTTCGGCAGGCCATGTCCTTAAGCCGGCCGGCAGCGTCGCGCCAGTGCCACTGCTCGCAGATATGCCGGGAAAGACGCGTGCGGTTCCAGTCCGGGTGTTCGCGGATCAACGCCCGGATAAAACCCAGATCGTCTGCTGTGAGAATTCTGCCTTGTATTTTGATTTCTTCACACATGTCGGTACTCTATACCCGACATGCGATTGAGTCCAGTCCTCTTTGAGCGGTTTTTGCAAAAAAATTGCCGGCTCGCTGAACCTCAAAATGTCCAAACCCCAGAGGCTCTGCCCCGCAGAGCCGAGAGATCTCTCGATATCTCGGCGGAATCACTATTTTTGGTTTTCTGCATTCGCGTAAATTAACGTGATTCGCGGTTCATAGAATATGACGACATTCTCTGCCTCGGCTTTTCTTGGCGGCTTGATCCCGATCTCTGGTTTGGCAACCAGAATCGGGATAAACTTTTTGGCGGGAGCTTACAGATGGATATGCTCAGCGTAAAGCTGTGTAGAACCGGTCTGCCCCCGACTCACTGTAATCCCAGTCGAGCCTCCGCCTTGCTATTATAGCTCGGAGACCAATGTCAATTTTTGTCTTTCCAGTTTTGAATGTTCAGTCCACTAATCCGAGAAAAATGTTTAACATTTCCGGTGACTAGAGTTAGGTTTCTGCTCATAGCAATAGAGGCAATCTGCAAATCCGGGAAATCGATGGATTGACCTCTTCCAGCTAAATTCGCGCGTAATTCTCCTGCCTTCCAGGCAGCGTGGGCGTCGAATTCAAGGATTTTAATATTAGGCAACAAAGTGTTTAAAATTTGATCTAAATGGTATTCGGGGTGTTTACTTCGGCAAGCGCCGTAAACAAGTTCGGATACGGAGACCGTCGATAAATGCTGCTGGTAAGGCGGAACGTCTTCAAAGCTTTTGATCACATTGCTTGTTCGGGACTTGCGCAAGAATGCGATGACAATATCTGTGTCAAAAAGGTACATCTCGGCCTTCTTTTTCTTTTATACGATGGTTATAAGCATCTTCCGTCGCGTCCGCAAGCTCCCGGGCATTGTCCCAACGATCCACAATTTCACTTAACCCTTTGGAGGTTTCCAAGCTTTCGATCATGCTCAAATCATCAAGACTGACCAATGCAGCAACAGGTTTGCCTCTACGAGTTATAACTACATGCTCATCTCCATACGCGCTTCGAGCAACATATTCGGAAAATCGATTTTTCATTTGTCCTATCGGCACTTTCAACGTAGACATAATAAACGCCTCTTTTCGCATAGCTATAAATTTGGCCACTTTATCCTACTCAATCGTAACGTATCGCACAATGGACTAAACGCAAGCAGATTTTAATATACTGAGCCGACACCCCTGTCCGGCTCTGAATGGTGGAAAACCGGAGAGAGCATTAGCGTGTCCTTAGTCATAGTCATGGCGGCGGGCCCAAAGCAGCAAGTGGATATGGTTGCAGGTCACGATGTAATTAAGAACATGAACCTTATACCGCTGAACAGCCTCACATAAAACATCCAGATACAGCCGACGGTATTTGACGAACTAAAAAAACGCGCCCTCCAAATTGTGAAAGGTTCTGACCCCGTTCGCTCTGTCAAAGCCAGTTGAAGCCGGAAATATCCATATTCCATGTGTATTATCCCGCAGAGGCGCAAAGACGCAGAGAATGTGAACTGTGAGCTGTTAATTGTGGAACGTGGGATGTGGAGTATTGCAGTCCTTACCCCCGGCGCGAACCACTTATATTCACTGATCCCCACTGATTGATGTCAATGCAACGGGCGGATTCTGCTGATCCCATTGCAGAAGCTTGCGTTCGTAAATGGTTAAAGGGTCCGACCCCGTTCGGAACACAAGCACCTTACCAGGGGGTCAGGCTGATCCTTTCACAAGCGTTACAGAGAAGAAGGAAGGGACTTTGCGATCAGCTATCGTACATCGAGGGCACTTTTAATTCCCGCGTATGGAGAGACAGGGTGTTATGGGAGATATAGCCCTTCTGGTAAAGAATCTGGATCGCCTTCTCCATCGTCACCATGCCTTCCTTCGCTGCTGTTTCCATTGTGGATTGGATTTGGTGGGTTTTACCATCACGGATAAGTGCAGCCACAGCCGGCGTACCTACGAGGACTTCAAACGCTGCGAGGCGGCCGCTTCCTTCTGCCTTGGGAAGCAGTCGTTGTGCGACAATGGCCTGCAGGCTGGCAGCAAGCTGCATGCGGATCTGATTCTGTTGGTAGGGTGGGAATACGTCAATAATACGGTCAACCGACTGTGTAGCGCTGTTCGTGTGGAGGGTGGCCATCACGAGGTGCCCCGTCTGAGCTGCCGTGAGGGCGGTGGAAATGGTTTCGCGGTCCCGCATTTCACCGACAAGAATCACGTCGGCATCTTCGCGCAGCACATACTTCAGCGCGTCGTTGAAGCTGTGAGTGTCTGCGCCTACTTCCCGTTGTTGAATGACAGCCTGCTGATCAGTGTGCACGAACTCTATGGGGTCTTCTATGGTGATCACATGGCAGGCGCGATGCTGATTAATCTGTTCGATCAGACATGCAAGTGTCGTACTCTTGCCGTGGCCGGTGGAGCCGGTAATCAGAATCAGCCCCTGCGGCTGCAAGGCCATTCTGCACAACACCTCCGGCAGCATAAGCTCTTCGGGCGTCGGGATGTATTGAGGTATAAGCCTGAACGCTCCGGCAACGGCTCCTTTTTCGTAAAAGCCGCTTACGCGAAATCGATACTGCTCGGGAGCTGAATTCCCCCCATCCCGCGCCGGGCTTCCGGATTTTTCACTCTGACTGTCTGCGTCCGGTTCACTTATACTTAAGGCGAAATCGATTTCCCGGTCCGTTTCAAAGCGGGCTCGCTGTTGAGGGGTGAGGACACTGAAAAGTAAACGTTTTGTCTCCGCCGGCGTAAGGGGTTGCAGGTCCATCTCGCGGAGTTCGCCGTTGATCCTCAACACGGGCGGTCGTCGCACACTGAGATGCAGATCGCTGGCACCGTGAGAAACAGCGGTGTGCAACAAGGTTTTCATGTCCGTGACCGTTTGTCCTGCACGTTCTCCCTGGAAGTCCCGTAGGGTATCAATGCCGGTTTCCATACCTTCGAGTGCGAGATAGAATTCTTCCCGGTTGGTGGCGGCTGCTGCAGCAGCGTCCGTGGAAACGAGATCTTCGCGGCAGAGCTGAACAAGCGCATGGGAAAAGGTCTGCATTCCTTCTTCACTGCTTCCGCGAAGAATTTCGGGAAGGTGATCGAAATGCCTTCCCGCTATAACATGCTGGACGCGCGGTGTGGCGAGTAGAGATTCAAATGCGGGTACTACGCCCTGCTGATCTTTTCGTCGCAGAAGGCGTTGGGATATAATCGCGTTCAACGCGAGGGAAAAATCCAGAGCGACCTGGGGACGCAGGTTCTCGGGAAAATAATTGATGATCCGCTCGACCGTCTGGCAGACGTCCACGGTATGCATGGTGGATATGACGAGCTGCCCCGTCATGGCGGCAGAGATGGCGGTGTTTATGGTGTCAAGGTCGCGCATCTCACCTATAAAAATAACGTCCGGATTCTGGCGGACGACATGCTTCAGGGCGGTGGCGAAACTTTGTGTATCTGTCCCGATCTCCCGTTGCGAGACGAAACATGAGCGATCGGTATGGACGAACTCGATGGGGTCTTCGATGGTGATGATGTGTTTCTTCAGGTGTTTGTTCATGTAGTGAAGCATGGCGGCCAAAGTCGTTGACTTGCCGCTGCCGGTGGCACCCGTAATAAGAACCAGCCCGCGTGGTTTTTCGCAGAAAGCGCTTACAAAGTCGGGGATCTGCAGTTCTTCGAAGTCAAGGGCACCTGAAGGCACACGCCGGGCGGCCATGGCCATACGTCCCTGTTGAAAGTACAGGTTGAGGCGAAAGCGTTCGCCTTCTTCAAGAGAAAGACCGGTATCAATATCGCATTCCTGTTGAAGGCGGGCGTTGATGCCCGGCAGGTACGTTTCGAGAAACTGGGTAAGTTCTTCCTCGGAGACGGCCTCTTCGGCGGCTGTTTCCAGGTCACCGAATACCCGCATGGCCGGTTGCTTCCCTGCCTTCAAGAAGAGGTCGGAAGCGTGTCTCTGCTCCATGCTTTTTAAAAGTTCAATAGGCTGCATGGTCGAAGATGTGAGCCCCCCGCTTCAGTTTCGGCACGGCTCACGTTGGGCGGCCTCATCGAGTTCATTTAAAGCCTGCGTCATATGTTCGACAACATTATCAGGCGTATCCTGACATACATAAAGGCCCAGATGTTCGAAGCCGCCGGTTTCCTGCGTGTACGGGAGAAATTCAAGGTAGAGACCTGCTCCCGGCCCGTTATTAACGGTAAAATTATAAGCTGTATCCTTGCCCAGTCGCGGCATGATTTTCAGGATCCCTTCAATGGCGTCCTGAACGCCGTTTGTAACGGCTCGCATTTCTTTCTCTGTCAGTTCGCACAGATATTGCTTGTTCGGGTCCTTCAGCAGAAGCAGCATATCGTAGGGCCGTTTCATGAAATAGGGCACGACTAAAACCGCTTCTCCATAATCCCGAATGGTTAATGCTTCAGGATTGCGTTTGAGCATGAATTCGGAGAAATATTGGCCGCGACGTTGCGAGAAACGCCAGTCATTGTAGAAACGGCGAGGCATGATGTTGGTGTAGGCAATCTGCTGGTGGCCGTGCCGCATGGAACCGCCGACCAGTTTACCGAAGTTTTTTATGATCGATACGAATCCGTATGTTTTCTTGGAGCTGGTCAGGTGGTGGCTTTGCGGCATCACCCGGTCAGGATCAAACAACAGCTTTTCTTCCAGTGCGGCTAAGCGATTCATAACGATCAGGCTGTCCTCGAACGGGAGGTTGTGCAGGTCCCGATCATGGTACGTCGAACTCCACTGGAGAAAGTGTAACCCATAGGAACGCCGCCCCATGTACATACTTTCGTGGTAGGCCATTCCCTGCAGGTCTGTGTCCTCGACCTGTTCCGGGGGGTAAAGGATCGGAAACAGATTCTTATTAATGAATGTGTATCCCTCACTCAACGGTTGGACGTCTACGGATCCGGTCGTTTTGCCCTGGCATACCGGACAGGCTGCTTCCTCGAACTCCTGCGGCAATTCTATTGCTTTATCCTCGTGCGGCCGTTTGGCCCGCGCGGCATTGTAAACGATGAGTGTCCCGTCCCGAGGATCAATCTGGCATCTGCCGTCCGGCGCATATTTCTGAAGTCCCTCTTCTCCTCGGAACATGTCGAACAGTTTCTGGACACTTGTGTCCTCAATATTCTCATTCTGCGTGATTGACTCCAGCTGTTCCGGATCAAGATACTGCATAAGGCGAAAACGCTCTGCTGTTTTTTACTGAGGGTTATTCTGTTCCCGGGATCTCGACCTTCATGGTCTCGAGGAGACGGCGCGTCATGTCTTCCCACGTAAAGTATGGGATGGTAATGTCGTACGCTTTCTCTCCCATCTTTCGGGCGAACTCCGGATTGTCCAGCAGCAGTGACATTGCCGCTGCAAACGACTGCACATTATCGGAGGGAACGACAATTCCGCCTTCTCCCACCTGGAATGGCGTATCTGTCATCCCGCCGTACGTCTGCTCTTCCACATTATTGCCCAGGAGGTATTCTCGGACAAACGGGATTTTATCGCTTCCGATGACAGGTACCTTGGTCGCCGACGCCTCCTGCACAGCCATGCCGAAACCTTCCATCACGGAAGGCGAGCAGTAGATCGCCGTAGTGGCGTACAGATAGGGCAGACGTTCTTTTTCGTGGCCCAGACATATGACCCGATCCTGTATACCCAGATCCTTGATCAATTGTATGAGTTCGGGCCCGGTGTCCTGGATTTCTTTGTCTATAGCCACGACAAGCAACAGATCTGAACGCGTTTTGCAGGCCTCGGCAAACGCCTGAATCAGAACGCCTTTGCGTTTCGTGGCATCCGTGCGGCTGATCTCCGTGATGATACGGGACTCCAGGACCTGCTGTGGCGTCCAGCCCACTTTCTCGGCAAGAAAGTGGAAAATCTCATGATCCGGATCAAGCTTACGCGGTTGAAAGCGTTCGGCATCCACGCAGGGTGGCAGGAAAAGGTCACTTTCGTAGTTGTAGTCGTTCCAGAGAGACTCCTTGATAGCCAGAGAAGTGGACGCGACCCCGTCGAGTTCCGGGATGATATTCTTCTCGTGTTCAATCCGTTCATCGATGCGGAGTTTGCCCCAGCTTTCAGGCGGCATATTGCGTTTTTTCAACGCGCCCAGCGAGTGCGGAACCCAGATATGACGAATCGGTGAAGACAGCATCCTGTTATACAACACCCCCAGCTTGGCTGCGTCCCAGTAATGCGAGATAATGAGTTGTATCGGGGTATCCTCCTCGTCAGTAAACCGCTTTAGAAACTCAGCCAGTTCAGGAAGCTGCTCATCCATATCTTCTTTACGGACGAATTCCTGACAGCTGTCTTCCAGCAGCAGGAGCCGCTCGTAGCTGTTGTAGTAATCAACCCCTGTCCTCAT
The DNA here is from genome assembly GCA_913055945.1 of uncultured Lentisphaerota bacterium. Taxonomy (GTDB): domain Bacteria; phylum Verrucomicrobiota; class Lentisphaeria; order Oligosphaerales; family CAJXKU01; genus CAJXKU01. Next base: position 7,003 of record CAJXKU010000056.1, read on the forward strand.
CTCTCCTGTTGCCGGATGCGGATAGCCGCCGCGGTTCACAATAGTCACGCGGAACCCGAACTGCGCCAACACGTGCGACAATTCGTTAACGAACGCCACTTGTCCGCCGGTATCGGGCAGCCCGGGATCCATGTTCCATTCCTGAACACCATGGTTCGTAATCATCAGAATATGTGGACGGCCACAGGACAGAAACTCATTGTGCTGGCTTTGATCCGAAACTTGAAGCATTTGTCAGCTCCTCTGTTTTAGGGACGATTTAACATACCCCGAAGTGTCTCAGCCCTTCGTGAACACCCGCGGCATACGAAGCCGATGCAAAGTAAAACGCGTTATCTGTGCCATATTCGGATTCGATTGCTTTCAGCTCCGGCTTGGCATTCCCCACTACGATTCCTCTGCCGAATTCCTCGAACATGCTGCTGTCGTTGCCGCTGTCGCCGGCGACAATCACCTGTTCAGATGCAACCTGCTCATGCTCCAGCACGAAGCGGATTGCTTTGCCCTTCCCCGCCGAAGCAGGAATAAGATCCAGATCCCTTGAACTCGACCAGATGACCTGGCAACCGGCCTGGTCCCGGTCAACAGCAGCGCGGATTTGCTTGACAGCCTTTTCAGGATCCGGCGCTTTATCCAGATAGCAGCTCACCTTAAGCGGTGTGTTGAACTTCTCCGGTTGCATTTCTATACCTTCTACGTTCTGCACATAGTGCAGCGCCTGCTCTCTGCTGAATTCCTTCCGGAGCTTTTCCTCCCAGGACTTAAGATTGCCGGAATTCTCATTCAACGGCGGCAGATAGATCTCTGTGCCTACCTGTGATACGACGGCATCGGGTTCCGGCAGATTCTCGTTCTGCAAGCCGTCAAGCACCTGATCGAGTCTTCGCCCCGTAGACAGCACAAGGAACAGTTTGCCCTCCTTTCGTAAAGAGGTCAACTGCTCCGCCAGTTCGCACAGTGCCTTTTCATCGCCGGTGAGGGTATTATCAATATCCGATGCGAGGACATGTACGTCCTGCTGTGCCATGACTGAACTCCTTTCCAAAAAGCCGATCGATTTTGTTACTCCGGCGCGTTACCCATAACTCAAGCCCGTTCTTGAATTCGGATTGCGCGGTCCGTTTCCCCAAAGGTCATACCTTCTCAGGTTCGTTACTCGTTCTGGGCTCAATCCCCGAAATTTCGCAACTCCTATACAGAATGCTTCTCACCAATAACATTACCAAAACGGATACGCAAACGGCGGCGCACACACTGACCCTCGCACTTCTCCCAGAGCGTCTTAATATGACAGCTGTAGCGCGTTTTTCAAGGGCTACGCAGGTACCGGCGTATAAGACTGTTCGCGCTTACGGTGAGCATATATCCCCCGCTGGCAAACAGGATAATCACCGGACTGCTCGGCAGATCTGCAGTATAACTCGTGGCGAGCCCCGCCCCGACAAAAAGGAGACAGAACAGCGAGGCAAGCAGCATCATCTGCCACAGCTTCCGGCAGAAATGTCCCGCAATAGCTGCCGGCAGCGTGAGCAGCGCCACCACCATAATGATGCCGACAATGGTAACCAGAAGGACGATCGTCAGGGCCGTAAGGCAAAGCAGCAGCAGATAATAGACGCGTACCCGTATGCCCCGCAGGTAAACGAATTGTTCATCGAAGCATACGGCAAGGAATTTGTGGTAAAACAACGCGCCGGCGATCACGATGACTGCATCGAGAGACCCTATAAGCCATACATCGCTTTTGGACAGCATCAGAATATTGCCGAACAAGTACGTCATGGGTTTTACGTACCCGGGCGTCTGGGAGATGAACAGCAGTCCTATAGCCATGCCCGTGGCCCATAATGCTCCGATGACTGTGTCTTCACGCTGGTGGGCGTATTGCGAGATCAAGCCGATGATCAGAGCCGCAGCCAAGGCTGCAAAGACGGCGCCCATAAGCGGATGCAGCCAGTCGAGACCGAACTGATGCCTGCAATACAGCGCTACGCCGATGCCACCCAGTACGCAGTGCGAGATCGCTCCAGCGAGATACGTTATTCGCCTGACCACCACGTACGTACCCACTATGCCGAAAGAGATACTGGCAAGCATACCTGCGATAAAGGCGTATCGCAGGAAGGACAGATCCGGATTGGAAAGTGCTTCCAGAAACGTCAACGTCCACTCTCCTCTTGTTGGGCGTGGGTATGAGTATGGCAGACGGCTCGGAGGCCTTCACCGTAAATATCCTGAATAAGTTCGCCGGTGATTTCATGAGTGGGGTGGACCACCACCTGTCTGTTCACACAGATCACGCTGGATACAACTTCAGATACCAGACCAAGATCATGCGACGCTATCAGCACGGTCATGCGCTCACTCAAACCGCGTATAATGTCGCAGAAGCGCTTTTCACTGGACGGATCGATGTTCGCGGTCGGTTCGTCCAGCAGAAGGATATCGGGTTCACAGGCGAGTGCGCGCGCCATCATTACACGTTGCCGCTGCCCGCCGGAAAGCTCTGAAAACTGGTGCCGCGCCAACTGGCCCATATCGACTTCGGTCAAGGCATGGTGAGCAACCTGTCTGTCTTCCCGACTATATCGGCCGAGGAAGTGTCCGCCGACCCGGCCCATCACAACTACTTCTTCGACCGTGATCGGAAACTTGGGATCGAATCGGGGATGCTGGGGCATGTACCCGATCTGTTCCCGCACACGTGCGGGCTTACACCCGAACACGGTTACGGAGCCACGATCCGGAGATATAAGGCCCAGAAAAAGCTTGATCAACGTTGTTTTTCCTCCGCCGTTCGGCCCCACGATCGACATAAGCGCACCGCTTGGGATCGTCAGGGTAACATCCTCCAACACCCTCACGCTGTTGTAAGCGAACGAAACATTTTCTGTTCTGATAGCGGGAGCCTCGGGCATAGCTGCGCGTACTCCTTATTCGATGCATCTTCGGGATTCAACTTTATCCCGCCGTTATGATTTTGCACGCTCAATCCGATATGAGCCAACCCGCCGGACAAAGTCCGAAGTCTCTTGCGTAGTTTTATAATCGAGGGCCAACGGCCCGGTTTCACCCGGATATCAAAAGAATATTGCGCTCTGAAAGAGCGCCTCATTTCCGCCTTCCTTTTTCACCTTTTAACCTTCTCCCCTTTCAATCCTTGGCTTAAAGATCGTGGCATGGACCGACCTCCTTCATGAGGTGCGCTTACAGCGCACGATATTCAGGGCACCTTTTGTACTGATGCGAAACATCTCTCGGAGTGTCGGCCGCCTGTCCCGATCGCCGCAAGGGGCATCGGGACTTTGGTAGGTCGAAGCCTGGTTCGGCCTCCATATCCCAGAGAATGTCGCCGCGCCAGGCCGCGGCGTACCAAGGCTGTACCGGGCTACAGTCACTCCCAAGATCGGCGTCGCCGATCGGAAGACTGATGCGAAGGCACTTCGTCGAATAAAACAACGGGACGCTTTCCCTGTTTACGTTCTGCGGCTTTACGGCTACTTCTTTAAGGCTTCGGCGATCTTGCGCCCCATCCTCTTCATGCCTTCGATGTAATGTTCAGGCAACGGGTTGAGCACGACAACCTCACCGTCAAGGGCGCGCGCAATCGTCCTCGCACTGCGCTCGGAAAACTGCTTCTGCACAAAGATGGTTTGGATTCCTTCTTCTCTGGCTTTTTGTATGATCGTATTCAGCTCCCTGGGGCTGGGTGACTTTCCCTGCAGCTCAATGGGCACCTGCGTCAACCCGTAGGCGTCCGCAAAATAGCCGAAGGCAGGATGAAAGACAAACATCTTTTTTCCATCTACAGGTTTCAGCGTTTCCTTCAACGTGTTGTGGAGCTGGTCCAGGCGCTCGGCAAATTCCCGATAATTCCGGCGATAGATTTCCCTGTGGTCCGGGTCCTGTTCTGCCAACGCCTGGTACACCGTTTCGGTCTGTTTCTTTACCAGGCGCGGATCCAGCCAGGTATGCGGATCTTTACCGGACTCCGTCTGCTTTTCTGCGTCTTGGCCAGCATCTTCAGCCGCCTCCAGCCGGTTAAAATGACGGAGTTCAATATTCCGCCGCAGGTCTACAACGGCTAAGTCTTTTGTGGACCGCTGCGCTTTGGCGACCCACGCCTTTTCGAACGGGACACCGATTCTGAAGAAGATTTTTGCTTGACCGAGGTTGCTCAGCTGGCGGGGTGTAGGCGAATACGTGGCGGGGCTGTCTCCGGGTTGGACCAGTACGTGGACGTCTGTATAAGGTCTGCCGATCTGTTGCACCACATATTTCTGGGGGAGAATGCTGACGAAAACTGTAAACCGCCTCTTTTCAAGATCGCCTTTCTCTCCCGCATCCGCGGAAACCATCGTACAGACGGTTACAGCCAGCAGCAATATACAGAGCAGTACCAGAGATCTATGTTCTCTCCGCGCCATTGTTCCTCCTTTACGGGCAATTTTCCTCAATATTTCGGCTACCGGAATGATGTCTGCTGTTGCGTACTATACGTTCCGTTCGACCTATCGGACAACGCATCATGCTGTTCAACCGGGTATAGTAAACAGGATTTGGACTACGAGCCCACCCACCGGCCGGCCGGGCTCGCCCGACCCCCCCAGGTGGAGACTTGAAAATGTTGCAGGAACAGGAACAGTAAAACAAGAGATTATGATCAAGCTTCCGGCTCAGGATACAGCGTATACCGAAGAATCGGTGCAGACACGGACAGAGGCCTTTTTCGGCGAAGACACCCCCCTGCAGCAGGCGGAAGAGGCGGGCGGCAGACCTTACGAAGAGCGTCCACAGCAACGGCAGATGGCGAGCCGCGCAGCCCGGGCGTTCGAGGCGGGGGGCAACCTCTGTATCGAGGCGCCAACAGGTGTAGGCAAAACGTACGCCTATCTTGTCCCGGCCGTATACCTGGCCCAATCCAAAGGGATGCCTGTGGTGATCAGCACCCATACCATCAGCCTGCAGGAGCAGATTCTGGAACGCGACCTGCCTGTGCTCCGCGAATTGATGGATGCGGAGATTCCCGCCGGTATCGCGAAAGGGAAAGGCAACTACCTGTGTCTGCGCAGGCTTGAGGCTGTCTCCGGACCCCAGCAGGAGTATCTGCCGAACGACAATCTCCTCACCGAACTGGAACGGCTCCGCCAATGGGCGCAGACGACTACGGATGGTTCGCTGAGTGACCTCAGCTGGAAGCCGGATGCTGAACTGTGGGATCATATATGCTGTGAGGTGGGAAACTGCCTGAACAGGGACTGCCCCTGCTTTAAAAACTGTTTCTACATGCGGGCCCGCCAACAGCTGGAGAACGCGCAGGTGATTGTCTCCAATCACGCCCTCTTTTTCACGGACATGGCGCTGAAAATGGAGTCAGGGGATTCCGACGCAGGGCTGTTGCCGGCGTATGCCGCAGTCGTACTGGACGAAGGCCATACGGTGGAGGACACGGCCGCTCAGCATATCGGGTACCACCTGAACGCTTTTACGCTCAAACGTCTCCTCCGGCGGCTGTATCATCCCCAACGCGACCGCGGCCTGCTCAAGGAGTTCGGCAACTCAAACGCGCGAAAAAGCGTAAGGAAAACACTTGAAGCGACAGACAGTTTCTTTCAGCAGTTCGAGAATCGGCTGGACGAACAGAACACCACGATCCTCCGGCACACGGAACCCGGAAAATTTGCGGATCTATTGGGAGAGCATCTGGGCGAGCTTGAGCGGGAGTTACAGATCGTTTCTGAAGAACTGGAGTCGGAAAACGTCTCCACCGAACTTAGCGCACTCACGAACCGGCTTCATGATTTCCGGGTGGGGCTGCGGGGATTTATCCATATAAGCTTCCCTGAACATGTTTATTGGATCGAACAGCAGGGCAAAATGGGCGTCTCGCTGAACGTAGTCCCCATAGAAGTGGGCCCCCGGCTGGAGAAAAATCTATTCAATGAAGAACCGCCGGTGGTGGTGACCAGCGCCACATTGGCCGTGCAGGGACGAATGGACTATTTTCAGAAACGGATCGGCGCGGAAAATGCCGAAGCCAGCGTTCTGGATACACCTTTTGACTTCGAAAACCAGATGACCCTCTATGTACCTTCTGATGCGCCTCCGCCGACAGAACCCGCTGCTTTCGTCCCTGCGGCAGCCGAATACACAAAAGACCTTCTCAAAAAGACCCAAGGCAAAGCTTTCGTGCTTTTCACCAGTTACCGCATGATGCAGGACATGATCACCGAAATGGGCGACTATTTCGACGAAGAAGGGCTCCAGCTGCTCGTCCAGGGCGAAGGCATGCCCCGATCCCGCATGGTTGAGGCCTTTCGTGAGGACGTGGACTCGGTAATCTTCGGCACCACGAGTTTCTGGATGGGCGTGGACGTGCCGGGCGAAGCGCTCAAGAACGTCATTATTACGCGGTTGCCCTTTGCGGTGCCGGATCACCCGCTGACCGAGGCGCGGCAGGAGAGTATTTCAGAACGGGGCGGGTCGCCCTTCTGGGAACACTCCGTGCCGGAGGCGGTCCTGAAGTTCCGCCAGGGGATCGGGCGTTTAATCCGCAGCAAAGATGACACCGGCATCGTGGCGATTCTTGACAAGCGCGTAGTGACAACACGCTACGGAAAAATGTTTTTAAACTCTATACCCTCCTGCCCGGTAGAATACCTGTAGGCGGAGAAAACCGCTGTCGCCTAAAACGCACAAAGAATGGTGTACAGCGGACGCCGAGCCGTTCCCAACCTCTGACTTATGCCAGCGGCAGATACAGAGCTTCGCTGCAGATGAGAATGCCTCCGAGTTAACATCAGGTGGGCCAGAGCTCACGCTATGTTGCACGCAACATAACGTGAGTTCTGGTGGGGCGTGGTTCAGCGGACAGCGACGAATAACGTGGCATTCTCGCTTAAATCCTATTAAATTATGCTGTGTCAACATTCCTCCTGCAAACCTAGAGCCAGCGTAGCTCAGTCGGCAGAGCAGTTGACTTGTAATCAGCAGGTCAGGGGTTCGAGTCCCCTCGCTGGCTCCACTTACCGCCCCTTGGTTTTGGTGAAAATGTTATTCTACCAGTAATAGCTTATCTAACTTATATCTAACCTTTAAGCCGAATTTCGGGGCCAATACTGGGCTAACCTTTGGTTTTCACATTCCGGGCAAAGAAGAACCGCAGCGTGGATGTTACGGTTCGGCCGTTGACAGTGGTCTGTTTAATTCTCCATGGATTGCCCAGCCGACTGCTGGTACAAGCGCAACCCGCATTCTTAAGACTTAACGCATTTACTGGGAGAGCCCACCGGAACTCAAACGCATCCCGTTGTTTTCGTGACAAGGTGGATACCTGAGCACGCGGTCTTTTGCAAATGTAACGCAACAATTCTGGACACCCGTTTGGAAGATGGCCGCATCGTAACTTGTTAGCCAGAGCCCCGTTCCACACCGACTTCACCGCGACACGGATCAATGCGGATAAGTGTCAACCAACCGTTCGCGGTTTCCCATGTACATCCTCGGCGCGAACCCGGGGTAAAAAACACGTATCACGCCACCACTTCCGGATGGTATCGACTGAATAGGAGGTAGCCGGTATGTCCGACCATTCGATCATCGGGACGCAATCGTTCAGGATTTCCTTTGTAATGCCGCAGTAGAATCTCGGCAACCTCCGGTTCATCCAGGGATGTCTCCCGCAAAGCTTCCAGCAGCGAACTGACCTGATTTGTGGTAGGCAGGAGAAAGCCCACAAGTCCCCCCGGTTTAAGGCCTGCCTGCACCGCATCAAGACACGTCCACGGGGTGCGTATATCCACAAACACTGCGTCTACCGAGTTTTGTTCAAAGCCTTCTTCCACATCCTGTTCGCGGATTTCCACACGATTTTCCAGATTGAATTGTTCCAGATTACGGCGACAAAGATCACAAAAGTCCGCTCGACGTTCATAGCAGTAAACAGCACCCTCCTGCCCCACAAACCAGGCGAATGCCGCAGCAAGGCTGCCGGAGCCGGCACCTGCATCAATAACCCGCGCGCCGGGAAACACTCGCAGTTTCATCAGTATAAACCCGATATCTTTCGGGTAGATGATCTGCGTTTCGCGCCTCACCCCCTTCACCAGATCACTCAGCGTTGCCATAACCAGCCGGTACTCTCCGCCTCTGTGGGTATACACAAAGTCACCATAATGGGAATTGGTGATTTGTTCCGCCGTGATACGCCCATCCGCCATTTTGATCGAATCAGTCTCCGGGACACAACGGATATAATTCTTGCCGCGCGTTTTTTGAAGTTGTATCAGTTCACCCGGCTCAATCATTGCCTTTTCCTACTGCGGTATAATTCCTGTCAAGAATGTCCGTATGAGAGCGTCCGCACAGCTGCGGGAGGCGGATCAGCCCAGAACATCAAACCTGAAGCCTGTGCTAGTGTGCTGTAGCTGAATTGCCTTAACGAGATCTTCGCTGATAACCGTCTAAACAAAGGGCAGAAGTGCGGAAACATAGCTTGTACGTTGCACGGTCTGTCATTTGCCTTGCGGGGTAAGAAAATTGCGAAAT
>CAJXKU010000057.1 GCA_913055945.1 uncultured Lentisphaerota bacterium
CAAACCTTCAGGTATCCCGGAGGCACTTGCTTGTAGTTCCGGCTTCAGCCGGGTTTTTACCCGGCGAGTCTCATACGAGCATGACCGCCGGCCAAAGTCCAGACACTCCAGGCAAGAGACCAATCGGGGGTTTAACGGTAACGAGTCGCTTAACGCAGTTATCTCATACGAGGGCGTTGTCCAGCGTCTGACGGTTGTGTTGAATCTAAGGGTTATCGAAGCGTGATTTCAGTCTCTGCCTTAGCTTTAGAAGCAATGGTACACGCATATGATATTTTTATGTAAGGTAAGGTTATAACGTAAAGGAAGCATCTTGAACGGGAATGCTGGGAGCAACCCCATGATCACTGAACGGAAGGTTCATAAAAAGGGAAAAGGCAAGTGAGGAAAGCTCATGGGCAGTGACCGTACCCGGCAAGAGGATGAAAACCGTGGTGTACAGCCTACGGCCACCGATGTCGCTGCTATGAGCTCGGAGGATGTACAGAATCTTGTGCACGAACTCCGGACGCAGAACAGAGAGCTGCGCAACGCTCAGGCGGAACTGAACGCGGAGCGGGACCATTATCGGGAGCTCTACGAGTCCGCCTCCGTCGCTTATCTTACCCTTGACCGGGAGCTTGTCATTCGGGAGGCTAACCGGACAACGAGCAATATGCTTCAGATTGCTCGAACAAGCCTGGTCGGACAGCATCTGACAAATTTTGTCGTGCTGGATCATCAGGGGGGGTTTTACGATCATACGCGTACGACAATGGACTCCGGCGTCGGGGATTCGGTGGAGATAAGATGTCGGCGCGGGGACGGCTCACGTTTCTGGGCGCTGGTGCAGTCCGTAGCTGCCGGCGAGAAGTCCTCTTGGCCGGACGGCTGTCACGTAAGTATTACGGAGAGGGCTGCGGAGACTGAAAGCGAACTGCTCCGACAACAGCGGCAATACACTGAACGCCTGGAGTTGGCTCTGGAAGCCGGGGAGATGGGCATGTGGGATTTCGATATCCAGACAGGGGAAATGGTATGGGATGCCCGACTCTATCGACTTCTGGGGTACTCGGAGGATCCAGCGGTTACCCCGGGAGGGTTTTTTGAACACATTGACGAAGAAGATCGTCTTCGTGTGGAACAGAACTTTCACAAGTCGTACCGATCGGGATCCGATTTCGCGGAAGAATTCCGCGTTATTCGACGCGACGGCAGAATGTGCTGGCTTGTAAGTCGGGGAAAATTGAAGTGTGATGCGAACGGTCATGCTGTGCGGATGACAGGGGCGAACTACGACATAACCGCCCGCAAAAAGGCCGAAGAGGCGTTGCGCAAAAGCGAAGCACGGTTGCGGACCCTCGTGGACAATCTGCCTTTCGGTTTCTGGGCGATGGACATGAACGGCCGATACGTGGTGCAGAACGGGATCTCTCGGCAAATGTGGGGAGACCGCGTGGGTAGAACGGCGGAAGAGATTAATCCCTGCCCCGAAGTCCTGCGCGTATGGAAAGCCAACACCGAGCGGGCTTTTTCCGGTGAACACGTGGACGAGGAAGTGATCTACCATCATGACGACAAGCCGCGTACATATCGTACCATTGTTGCACCTGTCCTCCTGGGGGACGTAATGCAGGGGATCCTCGGGGTTCATATTGATATTACAGAGCGCAAGCAGACTGAAGAGGAACTCATCAACACCAACACCCTGTTGGAAAAAGTGGCGGACAGTACGCACGTGATGCTTGCCTGTCTGGACCCGCAGTTCAATTTTCTCTGGGTCAATGCCGCCTATGCCGAAGCTGGCGATCGGCGCCGTGAGGACTACGTGGGCAAGAACCATTTCGATTTGTATCCGCATGAAGAAAACGAAGCCATTTTTCGGAAGGTCGTTGAAACGGGGGAGAGTTATAAAGCCGAGGCCAGATCTTTCAGGCATCCCGACCAACCTGAACGGGACACCACGTATTGGGACTGGCGGCTGCAGCCGCTCCTCGATGCGGAAGGAAACGTGGAGCGGCTGCTTTTGAATGTGACGGACGTTACGGAAAACGAGCGGGCGAAACATAAATTGCATCGCTCGCAGGATGAACTGGAGGAGCGCGTGAAGAATCGTACGGCCCAGCTGCGCGCTCTTGCGGCGGAATTGGCGAATGCGGAAGACAGAGAACGTCAGCGCGTTTCGCAGATCCTGCATGATGAATTGCAGCAGCAATTGGCTGCCTTGAGACTGAAAATCAATCTCCTGGTGCCGATTTCGGAACGGGATCAGGACACAGCAGGGCAGGTACGGGATACGCTCGGGTTAGTGGATGATGCGATTGCCCAGACTCGCACCCTTTCCCATGAATTGAGTCCACCCGATTTGCACTTCCAGGGCCTTTTCAAAGCGTTACAAAGATTGGCGGATAACATGCTGGAAGATCACGGCCTTGAAGTGCGGCTGAACCTTGAGCCTGAGGCAGAGCCTCAGGCGGAAGCCGTAGCCTCTACGGTATACCGGGCGGTGAATGAATTGTTATTCAATGTGGCCAAACATGCCGGAGATAATCTGGCGTGGGTGCAAATGCACCTTGAAGGCGATAATATCCGCATTTGCGTAAGTGACAGAGGTGCCGGATTCCATCCGGAAGACCTCCAGACCAAGCGCGACTCATGTACCAGCTTCGGCTTGTTGAGCGTTGAGCAGCGGGTTCTGTACCTCGGCGGGCGGATGGATATGGAGGGCGGACCGGGGAAAGGGTGCTCTGTAAGCATACTGCTTCCTGCCGAGGAAGCAGGCGTGGCGCAGGCGAAAAGCGCGGCTCAAACGGAGAAGGCACCCGATACGCAGACTGATACGGAAAAAAGGTACGATGACGTACAGGGCACCCAAAAGGTCCGTATACTTCTGGCGGATGATCATAAAGTTATGCGCGAATCCCTTGCCACGCGTCTTGGAGACGAAGAGGACGATTTTGCGGTCATTGGGCAGGCGGCCACAGGGGAGGAGGCCGTTGAGCTTGCCGGTGAGCTTAACCCCGATGTCGTGGTGATGGACGTGCGCATGTCCGGTAAAGACGGTGTAGAAGCTACTGCCGAAATCCGCAAAAAACTTCCTCACATGCAGGTTATTGGGCTTAGCATGCATAGTGACCAGGAGACTGCGGCCGCTATGCAGGAAGCAGGTGCTGCTGCCTTTCTCTCCAAGTCCGAGTCGCCGGAAGAACTGTGTGAAAGGATCCGTCAGTGCGGCAGGACCTCAGGGCATTAGGCATGCCTGCCGGTGATCGCTGGTTTGCCCTCCCGCCTCAGACCGTAAATGCCTTACACGGCCGATGCGGTGTCGATTCTGATTAAAGGAGCCCCCAGTCAAGCTTTGCATGTTCATGCAACAACCGCGACTCACGCGGAGAGACGCCAAGCACACAATCTGGTGCGGAATTCAGGGAACTGATCGGATATCGGCAATGGTTGCCTGGCCAGGATTCGAACCCGGACTAACTGGACCAGAACCAGTTGTGCTACCCTTACACCACCAGGCATTTCTTCACCTATGTTCAAGGTAATATAAAGCGCCGTCTCTTAGCGTCAAGTATATAAACATGTTAGCGTCCAAAAAACTCTTTCGGTTTGCGTAGCGTGCTGAAATTCTGTATAGTAGAAATAAGAGTGGCATAAGAAAGGCAAACTTTTATGAAGTGTATGAGAAGAAGAGGATCGAAAAAGCGTGAAGCTGAGAAATATGCAGGCTGAAGAGAGGGGGGGGGTATGGCGAAACCCGGAATAGAACGGCGAAGATTTCCACGGCACGCTGTTGAGGATTTTTACGCCAAGTACCGGAGGCGTGGATTGAGAGGAGCTTTTTGTTTTCGCCGGAAAGAGACTCGGTCCCGCCATATGGTGAACGTCAGTGAAAGTGGAGCTCAGATCCTATCACGTAGCCCGGAAAAAGTTGGTCAACGAATTGAGCTTCTTATACGTACCCCTGCATTCGCCGGAAACGTTAGAATAAGTGCTGTCGTGCGCTGGTGCGAAAAAACGTCCGACGGAAATTATTACAGGATGGGCGTGGAGTTCCGGGGGATTTCCGAGCAGAAACAGCGGTGGATACGGTCCCTGCTTAATGATCCCCTCCTGCAGTCTTTGAAAAAGGATAGACGCGTCGGAAGGTAAGCCCTCCAGTTCAGGGGGGCTCCGTGGACGCCAATCCCGCACAGAGCCAGAACTCAAGCACACCTTGCGGTTTTGATGACAACCTGAACGCCCGACCTGCACTGTCTTCCTGGAGACGGACGTCCTCCTCCGTTCTATCGGGTGTGAATAACGGCGCCGGACCGCCGTTTCCAAGGACGCAGTCTGTTTATCCCCAGTGTTCAGGTTTTCATCAAAATCACGGTACGAGCGCGAGTTCTGTACCGCAATTGCCCTCTCTTAGATGGAACCCCTTTTCCATCCGCGTTGTCCGGATGTCTCTACCGATCCTGCTGTCCCGTGCCTGGTTCAGTCACAACACGTGCACCCTGCATTTGCTTTTCTGTTGCGAATCCGGTATCAGTCTCGGAGGTAATGGCAGTGGTAGCCGTCCGGATGCTTTTGCAGATAATCCTGATGCTCTTCCTCCGCCGGGTAGAACGTGTCAGCGGGCGTAATCTCTGTCACCACAGGAGCTTTCCATCTGTCAGAGTTGTCTGCTTGCTCTTTCCTCGCTTCCGCTAACTGGCGCTGCCGTTCGTTCAGATAAAAGACGGCGGACCTGTACTGCGAGCCCACATCATTCCCCTGGCGGTTCAGTGTGGTCGGGTTATGAAGCCGGAAGAAGTAATCCAGAAGCGTTTCATAACTGACCACTTCAGGATCGAACACAACCTTCACAGCTTCCGCGTGCCCGGTATCCCCCGTACACACTTCTTTGTACGAGGGCTCCGCTGTGGTTCCACCGGTGTAGCCGACGGTGGTATCAACCACACCTTCGACATCGCGCAGAATTTCCTGTACACCCCAGAAGCAACCAGCGGCAAAGATGGCGACTTCTTTTTCATCAGCGTGGCTCCTCTGTGCTTCTTTGCTCTCAGCCGCGGAGTCGTCTATGGTTGGTTGTCGTTCATTTTCCGCGAACAGATGCGCGTATTCGCCGTACCCGGAGGCTTCGAGGTCATCCGCCGGGATAAAACGCAGAGCCGCCGAATTTATACAGTATCGCTCGCCGGTCGGGGGCGGACCATCATCAAACACGTGACCAAGATGCGAATCGGCTTCCCGGCTGCGGACTTCGGTTCGCACAGTCAGCAGCTTGCGGTCTTTTTTCTTCACGATATTCTCCGGTTCCAGCGGCCTGGTGAAGCTCGGCCAACCCGTGCCGGACGCATACTTGTCCCGCGAGCTGAACAACGGTTCACCCGACACAACATCGACATAGATGCCGGGGGTCTTGTTGTCCCAGTATGTATTGTTGAAGGCCGGTTCTGTCGCGTCTTCCTGCGTGACTTTGTACTGCATCTCCGTGAGGCGGGATTTGAGGGATGCTTCGGTATTTTTACTGTTGTCGGTGTGATCGCTTTTCCCCATAGCCGTGATCTCCCATATTCCTAATAGTATTCCGAGGGCCGAGATAAATATAGCTGCGCTGCACATTCGCTTGATTCTGATACGGGATTTTGGTTGCATACGGTGCTTCCTCCTCTATTCAGTACGTACTGATCTCTTCACTGCGTACCATTCCCCGCTTAATACGACACTATCTGGAAAGATAGTATCCCACCCACCTGCCAATCCGTCGCCGCAATCATCGGAGATCTCAGAGGAAAACTGCTGAAAACAAATTCTCAACCGTCGCAAAGCGAAGCATCATACTGAACCAGGCGGCAACTTCTGGCAGTTCCTGTGTCCCGTAGCCCTGTAGTCCCGTCGTCCTGTAGTTCCTGCTTCTTGCGAAGCCATATTTTTTCGTGTCTTTTTGTGGCTATACATGAGAAAGCTCACCCGCGCCCGCTTTGGGGCGCATATGGGTGGTGGCATGCTCAAGTTCCACGGGGTCACGCCCGTGGCTACCCACCTGGACCGTTTCGCGGTCCGGGGCGGTGTGGTGCACCCTAGATTTCATCTTGGGGTTTTATGGGACGCGCCCCTTCGGGGGCGATGGCACATAATACACAGGCTGGAAGCCTGTACTACTTAGAGTCACGGTCAAATCTCGTACCAGCCAATCCGCCGGGCGGCGAAGCCGCCCTGATACCCCGGTATGAGGCCACTGCGATTATTTACCGTCAATACCGCACGTAGTTTCTTATTGGGTACATCCTTCGCTTTCGTAGGCGGCCACGCAGGTAGGAGGCTCGGCAGACATGCTGAAGCATGAACTCTGACAACTCGATAGCGCGGTGTTAGCCCGTCAGCGTTCATACGTTAGTATGTTACAACTCCGCGCATATAAACAAATGCTAATCCTTCCCCGGGGGTGATAGGGGGTGGTGCCACCGCACGTTCTGCATCATTTCAGCGGGATCCTCCGTGGATACAGGGGGGAGAAAGCCGTACGCGGCAGCGTTCCGGTCCAGCCTCAAGGTGGTGGCGCGGAACACGTCGACAGTGAATCCATCGCTCACACTCACGGAAAAATCAGAGAACCTGAACGAATACTTGCCTTCGCCTCGCGATCTGATCCGGTACCCCGTATCCGATGTTTTATCCAGAACAATGTAGGAATATTCGGCTGTCAGTTGTTTTTCATCAAGTTCCGAAATGCCGAAAAGCAGCACACGTTTCGAATCTCGCTTTACGGCGAGATAACCACGCAGCGGCAGTGTCACCGTGTCAGGCGCTTCTGTCCACACGGGATTTTCAATATCCTGTGTCACGCGTTCAGCCTTTTTGCGGCATTGAGTTGTCTCCGGGGAATCCTCTTGGAAGACATCTGCGATCTGCTTTGCGGAAGGAATCATCAGGGTGTTAAGTATAAAAGCGAACACGACAGGAACGGCAGGCACGGAAATGATCCTGAACACAAACAGCAATTTATGCCGCTTTCTGTAGACACGAGCAAACTCAACACAGAGGATGCCGATAAACCATCCGCCCGCATACACCTGACGCAGGTCCATGCTTGAAAGCGTATGCTGTATCAGATTTGACAGAGGGGGCGTAGCAGTTTCAGTCTGCATTGCCCAGAAAAGGGGTGTCACCAGTTTTGATACAACAATTCCCCAGCACACCAGGCCTGAAAGCCAAAGCAGTGCCGCGCCCGCAAATGCCAACAAGTTCCGTTTCGAACCGCGCGAGACAACATACATACAGAAACTGAACAACACGAAAAGGCCCAGATATACCGGCAGCGTGTAACCGCCTGCCGCGGCAGCAGCGACGGCGACGACTTCAAGGAGTGCAAAAGAGCCTCCTGTCAGCCACTCGCGTTTATACTGTCGAAACGCCCCCGACATCAGGAATTTTCGCATTTGCAGTTTTCTCCGATTTCCTTTCCAATGCTAAAGTGAACAAATGCGTCATTGTACTTCCCGCCCCCGCCGCTGCTAAACCTTATGAGTTTGCGGTCCACCGACAGCGCGTGGAACAATTATGAGCGTTTCATCAGCAGGGTGTGGCGTCCACGTTGTTTTTAAACATCGACGCTTTTGGCCCTCCGGAACTCACCCCAGAACGTTTTCGCGGACATAGTTTACGCCGGCGCGGAAGAATTCCAGGCCACGGCCTTCATTCGGCAAGTCGCCCGCGATGCTCCGGCGTTGCCAGTACGGGTGATTATACGGCGAGATATAGGCCTCCGGATGGGGCATGAGGCCGAACACGCGTCCACTGGGGCTGCAAATGCCGGCGATACCGTTGACGGAGCCATTCGGGTTGTCGGGGAAAGACCGGGCAGTGTTCCCATGCGCATCCACATAGCGTAACGCGACAAGTCCCTTTTCTTCCAAACGCTGGAGAATGTCGTCGTTTTCTGCTATAAAGCGGCCTTCGCCGTGGCGTACCGGGAGGGGCATCGACGATATATTCTGTGTAAACACACAGGGACTTTCCGGCGCCGGGGCTACGCTAATCCAGGCATCCCTGAATACGCCCTGTTCATTTTCAGCAAGCGCCACGCGCTGGCGAAACATATCCTCCTCGCCGAATCCGGGCACCAGCCCCAGGCGGGTAAGGGTCTGGAATCCGTTACAGATACCGATGACCAAGCCGCCTGTGTCCACGAAGGTTTTCAGTTCCTCCTGCATGCGGTACTTGATCCGATTGGCGAACACTGTTCCTGCGCCGAGATGATCGCCAAAGGAGAAGCCCCCGACGAGGGCAAGGATATGAAACGTCTGCAGGTCCAATCTTGCCCCGAGCAGATCTTTCAGATGAACAAACGTTACTTCCGCTCCGGCTCGGCGAAACGCGCACGCCGTTTCGTTTTCGCAATTCAGGCCGTAGCCGGTAATAATCAACGCTTGCGGTGTGTGTTTTCGTTCTTCCGAGGTCATTTTCGTTTAACGCCTCCTGAAAGCTGTCAGTGTTTTTATTTCGTGAGTTTTCCCGAAGGGCAGTTCCATTTTGACAAAAAATTGGTGACAGAAAAATGACGTTTTTACCCATGATTTCTTTCCGAAGCGTACGACGAGAGCGGCGGTCCGTTATACACTGCGTTGTCCGTTCTCATCGGCCGTTTTCTTCAGTCCGCCTTTGGTAGCGAGCGCCTCCCCCGGTCAAAGTCCTGAAATCCCGACCAAGAGATTGCTCGCGGTGTTCACGGTAAATGCTCGTTCCACGCAGTGGCATGCTGTTTCTACCATATGTCCCAGCGATTACACGTCTGCCAATGTTCCAGTGTAGGCATTCACCAGGTCACCGCCACGGATTTCGTCCACGCGCTGATCTCCTGTATACAGGGTCAAGGTGTTGTTCTGCGTCACCCGCCCCACGTTGGCAAAGGGCGCGCCGTCCAGAATCTGTTCGATGGCATGCGCCTGCTCGGGACTGGCCGTAAGGATGAATCGGCTCGCGCTTTCGGAGAACAAGAGGCGCACCAGGGCCATGTGCGATTCCGTGCTCGGAATGCGATTAAGGTCGATGTCAAGCCCCAGGCCTGAGCCCACGATCATCTTGGCAAAACCCGCCCCTAGGCCATCGAACGCGGGCGCATGCAGTGATCGGCAGAGGCCTTGCTCGGTGAGCCGGTTGATCCGTTTATACGTGTCCAGTGCAGTGTCGGGGGCCAGCACAGGCACATTCCGGCCGGTTTCACCGAGTTCCGCATACAGTTCGCTGCCGCCGAGCTCGTCCGCTGTGGTCCCGACGATGTATACCAGATCGCCGGCGCATTTGGGTTCCAGTGTGCGTGCGTTCCTGATGTCCGGGACCCTTGAAACAGTGGAAAAAAGCACTGTCGGGGGGATGGAGATTTTCCGGCCGCCTACGGTACTGTCGTTCTTCATGCTGTCTTTCCCGGAAATACAGGGAACCCCGAAAGCGAGCGTGTAGTCATGCAGTGCCTGATTCGCCCGAACGAGCTGTGCCATTTTATACTCGCCGTCCGGATTTGATGACGACGCGACCGGGTCGGGCCAGCAGAAATTGTCCAGGCCCGCGGTGTGGTCCAGAGAACCGCCCACTGCCAGGACACGCCGAACGGCCATATCAATCACGGCGCCCATCATGTGATACGGGTCGATATCCGAGTATCGGGGCGCTACGCCGGCCCCGAGGGCGATACCGTCTTCGCTGAGCGGTTCTGTCATGGAGACTGTGGCATCGCTCTGCACGTTGCCGGAGACCCCGATATAAGGTTTGATCACACTGAGGCCTTTAACTTCGTGGTCGTACTGGCGTGCTTTATTCTCGCATGAACAGATGTTAAGGCTTGATGTAACCCGGCACAGCGTCTGTCCCAGGGGTTCTTCGGAAGGGATCTCGGGCTCTGTTCGCTCCGGGGGAGACCACGTGGCTTTCAGATGCAGGTCAGGCAGGCCGTGATGCAGAAAATCAATGTCCAGCCATGCCACCGTTTTGTCCTCGTAGCGCACATGGAATTTCCCGGTATCCGTGAAACGTCCCAGAACCGTGGCTTCCACATCCCGCCTTTCCGCCAGTTCCAGGAATTTGTCGAGGGTTTCTTGTGGAACCGCGAGCGTCATGCGTTCCTGCGCTTCCGAAAGCAGGATCTCCCAAGGCTGCAGTCCCGGATATTTCAAAGGAGCACGCGCCAGGTCGATGTCGCATCCGCCCGCGGTTTCCGCCATCTCGCCGACGCTGGAGGACAGACCGCCCGCGCCGTTGTCCGTAATCGATCGATAAAGCAGGCGCTGTCGAGCTTCTTTTAAGAGGTCTCTGACGCGCTTCTGGGTAATGGGGTCGCCGATCTGGACAGCCTGCTGCGGCGATTCGGAATGGAGTTCTTCACTGGAGAAGGTGGCTCCGTGTATACCGTCTTTACCGATGCGGCCGCCCACCATGACGACTGCATCGCCTGGCGCGATGTTTTTTTCTTCCGAACGGTGGCCGTCAATTTCGCGGGGAAGCGTTCCCACGGTGCCGCAATAGACCAGGGGTTTGCCGAGGAAACGTTCATCAAAGAACTCCCAGCCGAGGGCATAAGGGATTCCGCTCTGGTTTCCGCCGTCGATGACCCCTTTATGCACCTGAGCACGCAGACGACGCGGGTGAAAAAGGCCTTCCGGAACCAGTTCACGCGACAGGAAGGGGGAAGCAAAACAGTAGCCCCACGTATTCAGCAGCAGGTCAGCGCCCATGCCGGTACCCAGCGGGTCCCGGTTTACACCGACGATGCCTGTGATTGCTCCGCCGTAGGGGTCCAGCGCTGTAGGACTGTTGTGTGTTTCCACTTTATAAACCAGATTTGTCCGCTCATTAAAGCGGATAATTCCGGCGTTATCGTGGAAGACTGAAAGCAGCCAGTCTTTCGACTTCTGGAGTTCGCGTGTAGCGGCACGTACGTAGGTCTTAAAGCAGGAATCAATTCTCGTTTCCGTACCGTTTTCGTCTGTATAATCCACTGTTGCGTTGAAGATCTTGTGCTTACAGTGTTCGGACCAGGTCTGAGCGATCGCCTCGAGTTCTACATCAGTGGGGTTTGCGCCCAGGCCCATGCGTCTGCGTTCTTCGGACGGGCTCTGAAAGTGATCACGCAGCGTCTGCATTTCGTCCAACGTCAGTGCCAGCATGCCTTCCCGGCTGATACGCATGAGTTCGGTGTCATCCACCTGCAGATCAAACTCCTGGACTTCCAGCGCCACCTGTTCACCGACGCTGGGGCGGTTCTCAGGGATGCCTTGCGTCTTCATTTCCTCCGCCGACTGGATGAAAACGGCGTGGATCAGGGTGTTGGCAAGCATTTCTTCGGCGAACTGCTGAATGTCGCCGCGGTTCAATTCGGGCGCACGGATAAAGTGCTCAGTGGACGAATAGATTCCCTCGTCCTCCTGAAGCGGCCGCCCCAGGATATCGGCTGCAGCCTCCTGTGCGCTTCTGGCTACATTGTCCGTAACGCCGGGCTTGAAGCCAACCACCACGCTCCAGTCGAATGAGTAAGTCGGCGTGGATTCGCCGACATTCGCCGTGTGAAGGACGGGGTTGCGGAATGCTTCCGCAATTCTGTTGATTTCTGACTCGGAGCAGCGCAGATACAGCGAATACACGTCGCGGGTGTGGATATGCTCTAAAGGCAATTCCAAAAAGCTGCGTCCCTGATTCAATAAGCTGTGCCCGCGCGCGTCAAGCTTCGATTCTTTCGGCGCAATTTCCAGACGGAATCCTTGTTGGATGGTACTCATAAAATCTACTGCAACTCGTAAATGTTCGTGTTCTCGACTTGGTATTGCGGCGGCTGCTGGGTGCCGCAGGATTTCGCCGGCGAGCACGTTTAGTGACCTCATTGATCTGATCAAGAATCAGATTGTTAAACTATAGCACAGAACTGAACTCAGATATGCTGTACGCAGTACAAATCCGAACGTGCGGTCCAGAACTCACTCAGATGAGCAAACCGCACGCCATAGAATTAAAGTTGTTGAGGTAGGTTCCCCACGCCACTGGTAAACCTTATTAAGTGCGCTTACAGCGCACGATATTCAGGGCACCTTCTGTACCCAGGGTTACGTTCCACGCCCGTTGGGCGCGGAACGCCACCCTGGGCTCCTATGAGGTCGGGCCTTGGGTCCTTGCGATGTCGTATGGCGCGGGCCACCACTTCGGAGGAGTCAGATCAACTCCGCCGCCGATTGCCAGGTATAACGGTCTTCAGTCCTGCCGTTTCCTATGACACTCGCCGGGCAAGACCCGGCTGAAGCCGGAACTACAAGCAACTGCCTTCCGCGATATCTGAAGGTTTGTAGTACCGCATTTAGGCGGTCTGCTGAATTCTCAAAGGCGGCGATTATCATACTGGAGCCGGGGCAGATAAAGTACAGGCATAACATGGGCAGAGAGTTTCGGGCTCAGAAATTGAATTCCGGCTGCCAGCTTGTGGGGCGGGGGTTTTTTGCCGGCATTGTACGCTGCCGCAATAGTTCGCTCGGGATCTCATTGATAAACGGGGAGGGCGCGTTTTGGTGTGTGGTGCCGAAGAGCCGCCGCCTGGCGGCGTAGCTCAAGTACAGCAGATGCCGGGCGCGGGTGGCGCCGACGTAGAAGAGCCTGCGTTCCTCTTCCTCGTCGTGGCCGGGACTTTCATCCGCTCCGCCGTGACGATACGGCAGTACGCCGTCTTCGCATGCGGGCATGAAAACCACGTCGAACTCCAGTCCTTTCGCGGCGTGGAGTGTCATCACCTTGATGCACTCGGCCTTGCCGTCGAATTCGTCGCCTTCTTTGCCGGTGATGATCCTGTCCAGGAGTCCGCGCAAATCAGTGGGTTCGGCCCGTGCTGAGCGAAGACAGATCTCGTACGCCTCGGTTTCCGTCTGCTCGATCATGGAGGCACATTCGGTAAGTACGAGCCGTGCGTCACGATCGAACTCATCCGAAGATAAGGCATTCTCAAGCTTTCCGATGAGTCGCTGGACATCATCCCGTTCGCCCAGCCGTTCCTCGCCTGCGCTTTCCACAGGCAACCCCAGGCGGCGCAGGGCGTTACACAGAGGCGTCACGAGCGCCCGCATCCGCACGAGTACAGCGATATCCCTGAAGCTGCAGCCAGAGCCCGCCGCACCGCTGTCCACGCGTTGAGAATCCATGGAGAACAGCGCCGTTCCTCCCACGAGTTTTTCGACTTCGTGCGTAACAAACTCCGCTTCTGCCTCAGCAGTGGGCGCCTTGTGGAGCTGGACCGGTGCGCCGGCCGTTGCATCACTGCGGGACCGCGTCCGGACCGAAAGACTGGTCTGGTGGCCGCTCATGACCGTTTGTGCGAGTTCGGTGATCTGAGCAGCATTGCGGAACGTCTCGCTGAGACCGTACACGTCTGCTTTCGGGAAGTTGTTTTGAAAATCCAGGAAGAACCGCCGGTCGCCGCCGCGAAAGCCGTAAATGGCCTGATCCGGATCCCCGATCACGCATATGTGTGTCAAGTCCTGCGCCAATTCCCGGATAAGTGCGTACTGGGACCTGTTTACGTCCTGGTATTCATCTACGAACATGTACTGAAACGGAAGCTGTTTTTTAATTTCCGGAACAGTCTGTAAGAGTGAAACAGCCCGCGGAACAACGGCATCGAGCACCAGCATATTCTGCTGTTCCACGACAGCCTGCCAATGCTCGTAGCCTTCGACGGTTGTCGGATCCTGCCACGTGCGACACGCCCTGCAGACAGCCGAAGCAATCGCTTGGGCATCGCTTTTTTTCAACCCTGCTTCCCGTTGCAGCATTTCTCCGCAATCTTCCTCCGTTGCGAGCGTAAACGCCGATGGCAGCCCTGCCTGCTCCGGATAACGGCGCAGCAGGTCCAGGGCGAATGCATGGAAGGTGGAAATTGTGGCCGTCGCAGCCGCATGCTCTGAAACCATGCGTTGCAGCCGTTCAGCCATCTCCTCCACTGCGCGGTTGGTGAACGTCAACGCCAGTACCTGTTCCGGCGGCACGTTACTGTACTGCAGAAGATAGGCCATACGGCATATCAACGTCCGGGTTTTTCCCGTACCGGGGCCGGCCACGATAAGCAACGGCTTCGGAGCGGTATTTGTCGCGATGTTGTGCTGTTCCGGCGTCAACATCTCTCTGAGCCCGCATGGCTCTTCTTCGTGATGTTCGTCCTGTCTGCGGCTTTCAGAAAGGTACGTTCCGGCGCATTCGGCCGCATTCCTCCCTGCTTCGACATCCTTTACGCCGCCTGCAGGCTGAAATAATGGAAGGTGTACAAGCTTCGTCTCCTTCGACGCAGACCCGTTGTCCTCTTCGCCGTCATTTCCATAAAGATCGCGTGCTTGTCCTGAATGGAGAAATTCTGATCCGCTGCTTGCGGATGTTGTGGCCGCTTTTTCTGCTCCGGCAAGGACCGAATGGAGCGTTCCCTGCGCCTGGAGTCTGTCTTTCTCACCGTCCCGGAAGACGCGGATGACGCCGTACTCTCCGTCAAAGCCGGGCTGGCGGATCACTTCCTCGTTCCGCAGGCGTTCGAGGGCTTCGGAAAGAAGCGTCGACCCCGTACGCTGTAATTGTTCCGTGTCGATGGACCGCAGGATGTCGAGTTCGGGGCCCAGGGAGTTCAGCAGTTGATCGTACTTGCGCTGTACGGTTTTGCTTTTCGGTCCTACGTCGTAGATCTCGGCCAGAATCTCTTTAAGGGGAATGATGTAGTAGCAGGGCAGAGCGGACGAAGGGGCGCCTCCCTTGGGGCGATCAGCCAGAGCGACGGCCCGGTGGCATACCCCCAGGACCAGCGGCTTGCCGCACTCGGGGCACAGGTTGTCGCGCGCCAGACTTTCTTCAGGCTCGAGACAGACCCCACACTTGCGATGTCCGTCGAAATGGTATTTGCCCTCTTCCGGAAACATGTCGATCGTACCGCCGCAAAGTTCCGGATCCTTGGTCTGCAGGGCCTTCCTGATCGTGTAGTAGTCCGGTTCGCCGTAAAAGAGCGTGGCATTCCTTGCCAGATTATCCGGCGAATGCAGATCCGAATTGGATACAAGACAGAAATCATCCAACGCACCCACGCGCCAGTTCATCGGCGGATCCGAGGACAGGCCCGTTTCAGCGGCAAACACGTACTTCTGCAGATCTCCGAAACATGCCGCGGGCGAATCGAAGCCGGATTTGGCGCCGAGCATACTGAACCAGGGGGTCCACACATGTGCAGGAATCACATAAGCGTCGCTGTTGACCTCCAGCACAATCTCGAGCAGGTC
>CAJXKU010000058.1 GCA_913055945.1 uncultured Lentisphaerota bacterium
TAGTACCAGTCGGCCTCTCCGCTGTCGGCGTCCACGTCGACAAAGCCCACCCGGCGATCCACGGAAAGCAGGGTCAGGTAGTAACGACGGCGGTCGACGCTTCCGTTGCCGTCCTCATCCACGAACACCGCTACAGGATCGCTGCCGCAAAGTAGCGTAAAATTATACGAAATTTAGAGCGTGTTTCCAAAAACAAAGCAAATGGAATATATCTACTTCTTTTGCATGCCGTAATAATTGAAAATGTTTTCAGGGGGTGGCGGTTTGTCGCTGAATACATGGTTTACATAGTTCGTCATGGACTCTATTGCTAAACGTTCCACGGAAACATCTGTTTTCTCCATGAGATATTGTAATATCCGGAGTATGTTATCTGCATCTCTGGGACCCGCAACATAAAAGTTCTTTTTCGCCTCGATAATTTCACACTCGGCCGTCTCGGATAATTCTTGCGACATTCCTTCGTCAAACAGGTCTTGCCAATATTTTCGGGGTAGAATTACCCCAATATATTCACTTTGGTCCTGCGTAATTTCACAGTACAAGCTTAACCTCCGCGAGTTTAAATCTACAATATAGATCCGGTGATCGTTACGAGCGTGTTTACAGAAATTTGTCACAATTAGATGCAGATCCCCCCAGGTCAGTCCGACCATTAGTGGCTGAACCAAAAGCGGAAGTATTACATATGAACTCACTGCCCAGGTGCCTCCCCCCCAAATGAGACCCTGCATTAAGTTTCCCGTTAACAGCCAAACAGAGATGCCAATTATTCCTGAAAAAACGTCAAACCCAATAAATAAATACCCAGCCCGTTCTCCGGGTTTCCAACGCTTGAACATGGGGGTGTTTATTGCTGAAGGATCGGTTGTATCAGTTTCTTCCATTCAGTTGTGATCCTGTACTTTCCCGAGCAACGGTTTTCTGCTCGAATACTGATCCATGTCGCCATCAGGAAATAGCATGTAGCACGCCCGCCAACCCCTTAGAGTATTTCCATTTCTGCGACTTCTGTTAACTCCGATTGTAATATTGCCGTGGTCCGTTTCCTTGTTGATGGCTTTGTTTAGCGGATTTGTTGCATATATTCCTCCATGAGGAAATACATCATAGCACCACATACAGCGTCATAGGTGGGTACCGGCGCTGGTCCCCCTGATTCGGTAACGTTTTTGTTCAGGTACCCTCCGCCGAAAACACGAAGCGCCGCATACCTTCCTTTTGATGAACTTAGGAATTCTGGAACCCGCGTTTGAATTCTGGTTCGGGCTGTCTGTAAGCCGCTACGCGCCTTCTGGCCCGCTTTAGCAGTAGATTCCGCGCCTTTTGCACGTATCTTCCTGACTTTTGATGACAGCCACCGCAAAGCACGTGGTGCGAGTCCCAGGACCTTACTTATACCATATTCGGTCATGGCTAGACCATAGATTTGGGCATAGCCTTGGGACATGCGCTGATTTATGGGACCTACGCCGCCTTCGGGGTTGATGTTCGCGGCCATTAGGGGCGGTACCTTGGCAGGTTGCGAAGTCGTAGTGCCGCTACCGCTGGTCATTACCGGCACATCTCCCTCTACCTGTTCCATTAATCGCTCGAATCTGTCCTTATAGCCCACTTCTTCCATATGGGCCGTCATTTCTTCGCTGATATTCCCCGGATCTGAAAGTGTATTTTTATAAAGCTCGATTACCGACCATTTGCCTTTTTGCGGCAGTTGTTCATACATGCCCGTTACTTGAGATTGCGTGACGTCCGGATTAAACTGCTGGACTCCTTGTGTAAGCCATTGGACCAGTTCATCCGGTTGCAACCCCCACGGATCACTATACACCAGCGGATTGTTTCTGCAAAACAGGTAGTTACACGCGCCGTTGGGAGTCAACGGCTCAATCTTCATATCCGGCCCACTAAACCGGCCGTGAGCGGGAACGTAAACGCGCATCCTGTAGTGATAATCTCCCCGATGTTCGTCGTACGCCCGGCCGTGGAACTGATACCGATTGGGCACATTTTCGAAGGAGTTGTCCTTGATCAAATTCCCGAAGGCATCGTAATCGTAGCGGTTCACGATGTTGCCGTCTGAATCGGTGACCGCGACAACGCTGCCAGCGGGATCGGTCAAATAGTAGTACCAGTCGGCCTCTCCGCTGTCGGCGTCCACGTCGACAAAGCCCACCCGGCGATCCACGGAAAGCAGGGTCAGATAGTAACGACGGCGGTCCACCGAGCCGTTGCCGTCCTCATCCACGAACACCGCCACCGGGTCGCTGCCGCCGCCGGCGGGCAGCCGCGATCCGGGCGTGCTCCCGGCAGGCTGGTTGTAGACAAAGCGGTACTCGGCGTCACCCACGGTCATGTGCACGCGGCGCCCGAATGCGTCGTAGGCGTAGGTGGCGTTGTTGTCGGGGTCGACCGGATCCTCATAGACCACGAGGCGACCCTGACCGTCGTATTCGTACTCATAGGTGCGTCCGGCCACAGTGCGCTCGCTGATGCGGCCTGCGCTGTCGCGCGTGGTGCGTTCAAACTCGAACTCGACTGCGCCCATGCAGGGATCCTCGGAATGCCGGTACCAGCCGTTGACGTCCGCGGTATAGCCGGGCACCGACACAGCCGAGGCCACAATGGGACTGGTCTCGTTGTTGGTGAAGTAGTGGCCGCTCGCGAAGTCCGGGTCGGCGTTGACGCTGTTCGGTTCGGTAAGCGTGGTGTTGGTCGGGTACCAGCAGTTGTAGTCGGCGTCCGGATCGCCGCCCGAGCTGGTGAGACCGGTGCCCGTCGCGGCGTTCAGGAACACGTTGTTGCGCACGAACGCGCTGTCGCTCTGCGCGCCCAGATCCAGGTTGAATCCGCTCCCCGAGTAGTCAAACGTGCTGCCCACGATCTGCGCCTCGGGGGAATCGGTGAGCTTGACGCCCGTCTTGACGATACAGCTTGCAAGCTGCGCGCCCTCCGCGTCATCAACGAGCACGCCCGGACTGCCGCTGCCGGGGTTACCGATGCGAAGGCCCTGCAGGCGCACGTGGTTCTGGATGTCCAAGGTCACGCCGTGGTCGGCGTCTACGCCTCGGTCCGTTTTATTTCGCACGACCAGCGGCGCGTCCGCTTCCGGCGCCAGTCCGCCGACGCCGAAGTTGTCCATGATGACATCTACACGACCGCGGTCCAGCGAGACTATGCCCAGTTCCATGTCCTGAGCTTGGGCTTGAGCCGTCTCCAGGTTGCTGCTGACGGCCACGCGGTCATTGTCCAGCCACCAGCGCAGCCGTCCCGTTGCTGCACCGGGATCGCTGTCGTGGCGCAGTACGAAGCCGACCTCGTGCCAGGTCTGTGCCTGGACCACTTTCTGCCCGGCGGCGGTCAGGTCGCCGTCATCGTGCACAAAGGACTGCAGGAGCAGATCGCCGTCCGCATTTTGCGTGAGGCGCAGTTCCAGCAGTGTCTTGCCCGAGGCTGCATTCACGCGGTACAACACGGCCTGTACGGGGTCACCGCCGCCGGGGCCGCCGCCTCCGCCGGGGGGACCTCCGTCACCGGGCGGGCCGCCTCCGCCGGGCGGGCCACCGCCGCCGCCCAAGCGGGCTTCGTTTATGTACAACAGCACCGATTCGCCGACACGGTTGTCCGCGGAGGAGCTGAGGCTCGTGTCCAGGTACGCCTGTCCGTTGGCCGAAGCGGTGAACTGCGGCGCGTAGCCGTCGTCGCCATAGCGGACGGTGTTCTGATCGGGGGTGACCGTGCCGCTTTGCTGTTCCACGACATTGTCCCAGGCATTGGCTGCGCCGTCGTCGAAGGTATCCGCGAATGTGCCGGTGTCACGGATCACCAGTTCGCCTGTGGCGTCCTCATCGAGCAGGACGACCGCGCGCTCGTCGAACGGTTCACAGCCGCGGTCCTTGAAGACCTCTTTGACGGCAGCGGTCACGTCATCCGGATCGCCGCTGTCCGCTTTATAGACGGTGCCGCGCACCGGTGCGCGCAGTTTCGGGCCCAGGACTGCGTTGCGGATGGTTTTCA
The DNA here is from genome assembly GCA_913055945.1 of uncultured Lentisphaerota bacterium. Classification (GTDB taxonomy): domain Bacteria; phylum Verrucomicrobiota; class Lentisphaeria; order Oligosphaerales; family CAJXKU01; genus CAJXKU01. The sequence continues at coordinate 4,018 of CAJXKU010000058.1, forward strand.
GCGCGCCGGCGTCGGTGTTGATATACTGTGCGGTACGGTCGTCCAGCGTGACCGAAGTGCGCACGCCGTCGTCGCGGTAGGTGTAGGAGATGTTCCGTCCGGGGGCATTTTCTGCGGTGATCCAGCCCACGTTGTTGGTGGTGTAATTCACGGTTGTGCCCAGGTCCGAGCGGGTGCGGGATGTTACGAAGCCGCTGTCCGCATCGCGATTTACGCTGACGCTGAACGGGTCGTGATTCACGGCGGTGGTTTCGTTCCAGCTGTTGTAGTTCCAGTTCGTGTCCGGTGCGGCGCCGGGGCGTGACAGCGAGGACAGGCGGAACGCATCGGCGAGGGTGATGTTGGCCGTGTTGGTGTCGGCTTCGACCGTGAACTCGGCGTCGGTCTGCTTTCCGATATCGTTGACCGGCTGGGTCAGAGCGAGCAGCGTGGTTCCGCCCTGCCGGAGGGTGGATTTGCGGGGATGCCCGGCTTTGTCCGGCTGAATGTCCACCGACAGCGTGCCGCCGATGTCGGCGTCGGTGGTAAAGGAGGTGAGGCGCTTTGCCTCATCGTAGCTGTAATCGCGCTGCACGTAGCCGCCGCTTGCACCGTCGATCCGCCCGGCTTTTGTGCGGCTGATGCTGTAATCTGCGTGACCGGACACGTTCACTTCGCTTAACGCGCCGTACTTGTACGCGTAGGACACCGACTCGGTTCCAATATCATCCTGCAGGACGCGCCCGCTTTTGTCGTAGGACAGATTGCGGCTGACGCTGTCGGCGTTGGTGAGCTGTGTCAGACGGCCGGTGGCATCCCACGTGAAGCTTGTGTCGTGACCTGTGCCGGTGATGCGGTGCAGTACCGGGTTCAGATCGGCATCGCGGTCGATGTCCTCGCGCCGGGTTTTACCGGAGCCCAGCGGGGTATCCCGTTCTGTAACCACATCCCGCGGGTGGAAATCCCGACTGATGGTCGTGCCGTTGGGCAGCGTGGTGGCCGTGGCGTTGCCTTCGGCGTCGCGGTTGTGGGTGGTGACGCGGCCGTTGAAATCGCTCTTCGTCAGCATGTCGCGGGCGTTGTAGTTGAAGTGCACAGAGCTCTGACCGACCATGGGGTTGGCGATCTTTTTGACCAGACCTCGGCCGTTGCGGCTGACCTCGAATTCGGCGCCGCTGCTGGTGGTGATTTTCTGCGTATCGCCGTAGCCGTTGCGGTCACGTGTGCGTTCCACGGAACCGTCGTAATGGCGGTCCAGTGAAGAGTTTTTCAGCGAGCCGTCGGCGTTGTAGGAGAGCTCGGTGGTGAGGTTCGCGCTGCCGGGTGCGCGGGTAAGCTTGTTCGGCAGCCCGTCGGAGCTGTCACGCGTTACTTTGTGCTTCAGACCGTCGGGGCCTTCCCGTTTCCGGAGCCCGAAGATGGAGAATTTGCGGTCGATGGTGCATGTCGGTGAACTCGATATTTTCGTTTCTCCGGCCCGATCGAGGCAGTCGAGTTCGTTGTCGACGGCGGTTTCGCCTGACTTTGCGCTGTTGATCGCGCCGGAGAGTGTGCGTTCGACCGTGAAGTTCGCATTGTCGGGCGTTTTCACCCCTTTGTTCCTGCCCAGCTCATCGACCGGGGTATCCCATGTGTGACCGCGGGGGGATGTCATGGCGATGGACTGCCCGTTGTCGTTGGGCGTGAAGCCGACGTTGTCACCCCCGGGCAGTTCTGCGCCGGTGAGGTGATCGCGGCTGTTGTAGTTGTACTCCACGGTATCATCGCTGCCCGGGCCGTCCACGGATTTCAGGGTGCCGGTATCGCTGTAGTAATCCAGTTCAGTGACGGCGCTGCCGGGTTCGATGACTTTCTCGAGGCGGTCGAGCTTGTCGTATTCGTAATCGGTCTCCGCAGTCTTTCCGTTACCGGGGTCGTCCGTAACCTTCACCAGCCGCCCCGCGTTGTCATACTGGCGGACGACCTGACCCAGCGAACCCGGCCGGGAAAAGTGTTTGACCTGGCCGCGGGTGTCGTATTCGAACTCTGATACGCCGTGCAGCGTCCAGATTTTGGTGGGGCGACCGGCGGCGTTGTACTTTACTTTGCGCACAGGCTTTCCGCCCCGTACGCGCCGGGTAACGTTTCCGTCATAGTTGTACTCGCGCTTGAAGGTCACGCCGTCGACGTCCATCTTTTTGATATTGCCGTCCTCGTCGCGGTCAAGACCGATTGTGTACGAATCTCCGCCGCCGGAACAGCTTACAGTCAACTGGTCCCAATCGTAATTATAGACCGCACCGGCTGCCGTGCTTTTCTTTTTCACAATGCCGGTTGTGTAGTAGTCATAGGTCTCAGTGCCCTTGCCGCCGGGGTAGATGATCTTCTTGATCCGGTCCCGCGGGGTATACTTATAATCGGTGGTGTTGCCTTCCGCATCCGCGCTGGTGCTGATGTTGCCGTAGGTGTCGAACGTGCGGTCCAGCAGGTTGACGCCGCTGCGTTCGACGCGCTTGAGCATGCCCTGGGCGTTGTAACGGTAATCAGCGACCCGTCCGGCCGGATCGGTAAGGGTATCGATCGAGCCGTCGCCGTTGTAATCGTAGTCCCACGTCCGGCCGGCAGGGTCGGTGCGTGTGCCGGGGTTGCCTTCATCATCGAAACCGCTGTACTTCGTGGTTCGGTTCTCCGGACGGTTTACTTTACGTACCGCGACCCAGGCGGGGGCGATCTCTTCGTCGTCGTATTCGACGGGCTCGCCCTTTTTGTAGTGAAAGCTCGTGGAGCCGTAATCGGACGGGGTACTGCTTTTAAGCTGACCGTAACTGCTTTTATAGGCGTAGCTGATGTGCCCGGGGGGCGCCGGCTCTTTCTTCAGTTGGCCCTTGTCGTTGTACTCATAGTCATAAGTAGCTGTACGGCCGTTCCGGGAACGTTCAATTTCGGTGATCTGTCCCTGGTCGTAGTCATGTTTTACGGTTAGATTGCTGTCGTACTGCGCCGTATCCGCAGAGATGCTCGCGCCGAGATGCGAATCGCCGGCGACCTGCGCGCTCAGCTCCTTGATCTCCGCCTCAACGCGCAGGGTTTTGAGTTGGCTTGCTCCTCCCGACTTGTTGTAATCGGTGTAGCTGTATACCGGACCTTTGGTAAGCGCGTCGATGTGTATGCGTGAGGCGCGGTTTTTGCTCCATACGTCCTTCCATTCGAGCGTGCCGTCAGACTTATACACAGACGTATCGATCTTTTTCAGCACCTCGTCCGGCCCATACGGGGTGTCGTATTGGTCCGGCTTATCGAAGTACTCGAACTTAACGGAACGGCTTTCGAGTTCGACTTTTTTCAACGCCAGGTCTTCCGCCGCAGGCGTGGCGCTTTCCGCTGTGTCCGAGTAATAGGTCAGATCGATACCGTTGCCGGGGTGAGGGTGCCGGTGATCTCCGGCGGGGTTTTGTCCAGGTTGACCGTGGCGCTGGTCTCAGCGGTATTGCCCGCTTTTTCTGCGGCGGTGCCGGTGAACGTCTGACCCTCGCCTTCTTCCGTGACGGTTACATCGTCCGAAACCTCCGCGATGCCCGAAAGAGCGGTCACAGGTCCCCCCGGCACGATACGAATTAAGTTGTTATTTTTTCTGCTGCGACTTAGGATCGACATGCGGGGGTTTGCGTTCGTTTATGTTACCCTGGTCGATGAGTTTGCTCTTGACCTGCGGCTTGTCTTCCGGCCATCCGGTTTTCCGGAATTTTTTCCAGAAGTCTTTGTGAATACGATGCTCCTCCTCAGCTTCTTCATAAGCCCACGACAAACCCCCGACGTTCCCTGATTCCTTCCACCGGGCCATACGGCGCCACCAGTTGTCGCCCTTGTGCCACTCCTGCCTTTCTTCAAACTTCAGACCCCGGGGGAGCTTATCCCACGACCAATCAAGGCCCCAGTCGTCGCGGTGTTTAAGAAAATCGTGCTGATCCTCGTGCACAAAGACCACGCTGTCGTATTCTTTACCGTTCTTCTCAACAATACGGTGGTGTTCGAACAGCCTGTATGATTCCCTGGAATAATCCCTGAGACCGTTTTGGCCCGACGGTAACAGGATTTCACGTGGGTCGAAGCGATCAGCCTTCGATTCCACATCGATCACTTTAAAGGTGTCCAGGGCTACCGTGAACCGGTGATGCGGTTCCGAAAGGTTGTACACGACTTTACCTTCATCATTTTCCGCCCCTTCGTGAATAGCGATAATCGCTCTGTTCTTTTTCAGCTCAGTAACAATGCCCAGCCAATGGTCCGCATGCTTTTTAAACCACCCCAATTTGTGAGAGGACTTATGTTTTTTTGCGGCCACTTTCCAAGCAATGGGAATCTTCCACCCGGTTTGCTGTACGATCCACCAGTCACCGACTTTCCACCGGGGCAGAAAAGTCTCGTAGCTCTCCGCATCGTCCGCAGAAACTTCGCCGGCAAAAAACGCGAACACCAGAACGATCAACAGAGTGTGCGTGTGACTTGTCCCTACTTTATCCGGCAATAAATTCATCATTCCATCCTCCGTCTTATTCTTTTATCTTCATTTCTTCAATGATTGCATCTATGTTTTTCAAAGACAGCGTTCCGCGCCAAAATTGATTCTTGCTTACGTCAGCCCATCGAGGCCTCTTGGGGCGCCAACAATTATCTGGACGCCGGTTCTGCTTGTCCTGCCCCTCATACCGCTCCTCGTACCACTCACCGCCGTCCAGAGGTTTGCCCGCATCATCAAATTCAATCTCGTATTTGTATTGGTACCCCTCCTTTTTATACGCCACAATCCGAGTTAAAACTTTGACTTTTTTCAGATTCTCCGGATCCTTCTGGCTTAAAACATAGCCGAAGCGATAGATACAATGGTTCCATATCGGATATTTGTCATCGTCATCATCGTAATGGACGTCAGCCACTACGCGTTCAGGGTCCTCTGAATTTTTGCTGTTCTGATGAAAGGACTTCGCTACCAAAGCATGCCATTGCCCGGGCGGTGTGCCATATTTTTTCTTCTCATCCACAATGTCACTCTGGCTGAACGCGGCGATCAGGAGGTCTTTCTTATCCTTTACGGTAAACGTTTCTTCGATACCGTCGCCTTTATAGGTTGTGCTTTTTTGGGGAGGAGAGTCATAGAGTGCCAATATGGCGCTTTGAGCATGACAATGTCCGAACCACTCGCCTGCATCGTCTGTGTCGTCGCATTCACCGTCATCGTTAAGGAAGTCGTATTCGACATTGTTCTCCCAGCCGGTCCAGGGATTATCATCGTCGTCGGCGTTATTGAAATCCCAGCCTGCTGTTTCCTCCGCATTTTTCTCCCTGAGTATTTTTTTCTGCATCTGTTCCCCGTCTTTATAGTCTGTGTCATAATCACCGTCCGCGTAATAACTCACCGCCTGACGTCGGTAAGCTCCTAACGGCAGGGGAGCATCGCCGTTCTTGTATGCCTCAAATTCAGCCTCCGTCATGTGCCCCACTGCCAGATCGTACTTCACCAGCCCTTTGTTCGTATCATAATCGTAGAGGTGGTTATTCCCCAATTCCATGGCCATAGGGTACCAGCTAAGATTCCATGGTTCCCATTCCTGGTCAGGATTTTCCGGGTCCGGGATTTTCGGATGCGCGAAATGACGTACAAAAAATTTGCATTTTTCAGGTGCGGCAATTTTCAGCCGATACCAGCCGGGCGCTGTGCCCGGGGGAATTTTGTGAAACGCATCGTTCCGGACCGTTTTTTCCTCCCAGTCGTCGCCGTCTTCCGGTTTGTACTGGACTGCTGCCAGCCTTGCTTTGTCCTTACTGAATTTGCAAATCACCTTCCCTCCATACTTCGACGGCACGAACACTTTAACGGCTTCAGTGCCGTTAATGGTATATTTATTTTCTTTTCCGAGTAACACCGTGCGGGCGGGGCGTACAACGAGGAAAAGGTCTTCTATTTTCTGTTTCTTTTCTTCACTGACGGTGATGCGGACGTCTTTCCACCCGCATACGGACTCGTTGTCGGGAGCTTGGACTTTACCTTTGAGGACGCCGTCAACAACTTGCACATCGGTCACGGTTAAATCCTCGATGCTGAACGTCGTTCCTTTCGGAAATCCCGGCAAATCCGCGGCCGGTAGGGCAAAGTTGACGACGACTTCCTCTCCCGGCTTGACCTTTGCCGGGCTGAGGGTCAGTTTAGCCTGCTGCCCACTCCATCCTTCCAATGTACTAGGCATCACCTGGATTTTGGCGTCCCCCTGGAGGTTAAATTCAGGCTTTTCCTCGCAGAATACGAAGACGTCTATCGGACTCCGACCAAGATAATATTCACCCTCTTTTTTCTTCGCTTTGTATTTCTTACCATCCACGTAGAACGTCTGACCACTAATATCAACGCCGCCTGCGTTGATTCTGATAACTGTTCTGTAGATTTTTCCCGGTGGGTTTCCGGGCTCCCTATAAGTCTTCTCCCAGTCTATTCTCTTTTTAAAGGTCCCGGGTGATTTCTTCTCCGGATCAGGTTCGCCCTCATAGTAGCCTTCTACGTAAAGGTTGATCGCGCTATACCCTTGATTTCCAAGCTTGTTTTCCGATGTCTTTACGTATATACGATTATATCCGATATGCGGTTCAAAAGTGAGCGTTTTTTCAAAGACTTCACTTCGATACGCATACGGTCTGAATAGCGAAGAATTGGCCTGTTCGTATGCGGGATCGCGGGTGAGCTCAGTGTCGCCGCCCGTTTCGTCCCCGTTCACGAAAAAATGAACGCTTTCTATATCGGCCGAACTGTTTTTGCAGATATCCGCAATGGGGTCTTTAACTGTACCTCTTGCTGTAACTGAGACTGTCCCGTCGTCGTTGATTGTGACATCACCGTTCTCCAATGCCTGGAGCTTAACGATCGGATTGGGCGAAGATTGTGGCACATAGCCCATCACCTCCGGTGCCTCGTTGTTCTGTTTTACGAGAAATTCTGTCTTGTAAACAGTCCCCGTTACCTTATCCGAATGAATCGCCTCGCCTTCATCATCCGTATAGGTCAATGTTAATGTAACTTGTCCCGGCTCCACACCTTCAACATGAAAGGTGAGATCATTATTGGGTAGGTCGATTTCGTTCAATTCTTTCTCCCACTCCGAGGAACTTGATCCGGAAGATGAGGTTGACGGGTGGATAATGGCGTCATTCGAGTCATCAAAGATGCGCACTTTTGAGACGTCGCTGTCGCTGACGCTTAATTTCACCTTATGCGCATAAGGCAGGTTGTCAGGATCAAGCCGGAGTTTCATTTCGGCAAGCTCGTCGCCATCGTTGTCCCAATCGTTGTCCTCGCAGTCTTCAGTACCATCTCCGTCAGAGTCATTGTCGTTGACTGCGATGAGCTTGCCGGGGGAATCTTCTTCTATACTGTCCTCATCATCGTTGTCGACTTCGATGGTACCGTCGTTGTTACTGTCCACGTCCAGGTCGACTCGAGCAAACCTGATGTCACTGAGGGTATCACTCAGTACCTCGCTTCCCTGCGGACAATCGTACTCCGCGGTGGCCGTGTAGGTGCCCGGTCCCTGAGCAGAAGCGGGCATATCGTCCAAGAGGGTTATCGTTTCGGAGTTGCCCAGATCGTTGCTGTTAACCGTCCAGTCCGCCGCAACCGGTTGCTGGTTACTGGAGGAACTGTCCACAACGTTGGCTTCAAGCTCCAGGCTTTCATCCACGCCCAAGACCGGCGGATCACGGTCGGGATCCGGGATAATCTTAAGCTCATACGCCCCTTCGCCGCCGGCGGAAAGAGAGAAATAAGGCTCTTGGCCGCCTCCGCCGCCTTCACAGGTGTATTCCAGTTTCCCGCCCCAACTTCCGGAGTAGGCGCACACGGGGTTACTTGCGTCGTAAGAGAACCAATAGTAGTAGCCACTGCCGAACCAGCCGGTCCCGTAATGCCACGGCTCCTCTGCGTAGGTCCAGCAGTCGCTCGAATGCAATCCGACATCGATCGTACTGTCGCTTGTGGGGTCCGGCACATCCTGACTCTCACTGAAAGCGCCCGGTTCGGCGAAGTAATCATACGTTATGTCATTGCCGGAGACATATACCACCGGATTAGCCGCCGAAAGCGGTGCCGCTGTCGTCAGAAGAAGAAACATACACACGAGCAACGAAGCTTTTACCTGCTGTCCGTTCCCGTGACGCGTGCTGTGTGCCAACGTGTACATGATCAGTTTCCCTTTTTCCTTTTTAATTTTTCCAGTCTCTGCCTGAGAATCTTACGCTGTTCCGCAGAAAATTTTTCTTTATTCTGTTCGAGCTTCTCCTGGATGGCGGCCTGCTCTTTGGTAAGTCCGCGGCGCATTTTGCCGAGAGCGTCACGGGCGCGTTGAGTCCACACCGAGTCCGGGTATTGGCCAACGACCTTCTGCATGATGTTCTCTGCCTGCTTCAGCTGACCGTCGTTCCACAGTACGTTGCCCGCCTGAAACAGTGCCAGCAGCCCGGTCTTAGTTCGCGGATTCAGTTCGTGGGCCTGCCGTAAATAGGATGCGGCTTTATTCGGTTCGGACGAATTCATCGCAAGACGGTAGAAAGCCGGTTGAGCCGCCGCTGTGCCGGGATATTTTTCTGCAACGCGTTTAAAAAGTTTGATTCCTTTCCGTTTGTTGCCCTGCTGAACTTCGGCCTGGGCCAGGCAGTGCAGTACGACAGCCTTTTGTCTGCCCGCGAGGCCCTCTCTGCCCAGCAGGCTTCGGTATAGCCTTTCTGCCCGCCCCCAGCGCAGCCACAGCGCGTAAAAATCGGCGGTCATGAGTTTAAGCCGCAGACGGGGATGGTTCGCGAAGGCTTCCATTTCGCGGGGTGTGGCTATAAACCTTTCTCCACGGCAAGCATTCATGAGTCTCTGGTAGAATGATCCGAGCTGGGAGTTGTGCTGTTCCTGGAGCTGTTTGTTCAGTTCAAAGCCTTTGGTCCAGTGTTGTTTAGCGGTATCATACTCCTCATCGACGAATGCCAGGAAGCCAAGATGGAAGCGCGTTCGCCAGGCCAGGCGGCGCAGGTACCAGTCGGCCGTCTGGCGGCAGACCAGGTGTCTGGGCTTGGTGTTGACAGGAACGAGTGCACCCCTGTCGGTCTTCTTCAGCGGTTGTTCGGGGGGTTTGGTAACATCTTGCGCTTTGTCCGGTACGACGTAAAGATCAATATCTTTTTCACGATTACGCACCTTCCTTGTCCATTCGCCGGTTTTACGGAAATACTTACGGGCAGCTCTTGAGTCCCAGTCGCGGTGGAGTTTGAGGGTGGCGATACGGTATAAAGCTTTCCCACGGTACAAGCCCATTAAGTCATCGGCCACGAATGCTTGCAATGTTTCGACACAATTGTCTTTGTTGCCGCGTTCGAGGTGTGTGATCGCCTTCCAATACCCGGCGCCCTGCGCGTAGACGGATTCGGAAAACATCCGCGTTATAAGCTCATATTTTGTAGCGGCTTTCTTATAGTTGCCATTGAGATGTGCTCTTCTGGCTATCCGCCAATATGCAAAGCCTTTGCCGTACTTCGCGATATCGCGTTGCTTCTTCGCTTCCTTCAAAGCCTTTTGGATTTTCGGACGATACGCTTTCCATTTGTCGGTTCCCGGTACTTTCTGCGGCTCTGCACTCGATGCTGAATCGGCGTGTTTCGGTTCGTAGAATTCGTTGCCATAATCGAGGGATTTCCGCAAATGTGCGATGGCCTTTTCAAACGCGTTTGTGTCCAAAAAGATTCCCGCTTGGGTGGCCAGCACCATGCTTCTGTGCCAGCCTTCGGTACGGTCCTCGGCGGCGGCATATCGTAAATGCTTCAGTGCGCTCCGGATCCTGCCATCACTGGCCAAACAACGGCTGAAGGAAAGGAACCCCCGCAGTTTGAAGTCGTCCGTAGTCAAATTCGACGGCTCGTAGGAAGAGAAGTCTTCGACCAGCTTTGCTGCTTCAGGCAGAACGCCGGTTTTGCGGTAGTGAGCGGACAGCACCGCGCGCGCGGCGTTCTTTACCTTGGATGCCGCATCCCGATCACGGATCAACCGCTTCAGCCGCCGTACCGCCCGCCTGAGCTTAGCACCTTCGTCGTTATCGCGGGCAGTACGCAGCTTGCCCCTTAACTCAGCTACCTTTTCGGGCCACAACTGCGCATCGGCCTCGTCTTCAGCCGCCTGAAGTCCGCTAACTGACCCGACGCCAATCAGGCCCACCAGCGCGTAAAGGCAAATCTGTACGCTACCTCTCAACAGTTACTCCCTTTCCTTGTCGGTTCATGCGCAGAGCTCAGCAAGAATGTATGTTACGATAATAGTCCTTTAGAAGTTCGAAAACTGTTAAGCCGTATTTTTACAAAACAAGAGAAGGCCACCGACACATCTGATCTCATGCAGAAGCTATGTTGGACAACAACGCGTTATGCAGATATTTTAAAGACGGAAGCAAACGGGGAGGTATGCCTTTGGATTTTTCGGTGACGGAAACATTTCGGGAGAAGTACTCAGGAGAACTATGAAATACCGCGCAAAACAATGGGGCCGCAGGGGGCTTAAAGGCAGGAACTCCGCCTCAGGATCTGCGAAGTCCCGCGCAAAGTCAAAACCAAAGCTGAACGCAACTGCATCGGAGAAGTCTGACGCTTCGAAGAGGAACCAACATGCCCCCGATTCCAACAGGAAGCACAACGCAGTTTCTGCGCGGCGGGACAAGTCTTCGTCCTCGGGCAATTTTACGCCGAAGGCTTCCTCGGCGAAGGCCTCTTCTCAAAAGAATAACGCCGCGCGGACGTCCAAATCACGGCCGAACGCTGTTCGTTCAGCGCGCGGCCGCGGACGGACCGGGCGCGGCGCAAATTCGCGCAGAGAAGGCGCTCCGTCGGTGTCCTTCTTCATCCTGGTGGACGCCTATTCTTCATCCTGGTGGACGCCTAGGGACGGGGGATATGTGTTTGGCAACGGGAGAATATGTCTTACGAAAAGATGCCCCATGATAAACTGACGCCGTTTTCACCCCAGCCGAAGTCGTTTGAAGCAGTGCAGTGGGCCGGTAATATCGGTCTCGCCGCGGCTGAATTGTCTGTTGACCGCTTCGCGGGATTCACGGCACAGTGCGGCCGTTTCCTGAACGAATGACTTCGAACCGATGACAGCACCGTCGCTCCAGTGTCG
>CAJXKU010000059.1 GCA_913055945.1 uncultured Lentisphaerota bacterium
CTGAGGCGTCATCGCGTTCGAATCGTTTCTTACGCATGCGCTCTTCGCCGAAAAGACACATTTTCTTTGAAAATGTGTTTCTATTAACGATGATATCATTGAAAAAATTGCCTGCATATTTTTACTACCTGTTCTCTACTCCGAAACTCCAGTGAGATACTATAATATCTCTGGACGCATAGGAGTATTTCCCCAGATTTAGCAAACTTAAAACTTTGCGCTTTACTTGCCTTCAAGCTTAACGGTACTGCTCTATTGCGGGGTAAGGGGAACGCACTTTTTCGCAGGATTATAAGCTTTTCACCTCATTCCGCCAGCGGACAGCGTTGCATTCGTATCACGCCGCTTTCATTGAGCTGATCCCGAAATGCGGCTGAAGGTTCGGTATTGGGGTTATGGAGTGCTGCAAATCTGTTCTCGTTGATCTTGGCGATTGCCGTTCCTGTAATATTGGTCACGCCGAGATCAAAACAGCCTTCGTAGGTTCCATCCGGCGTGTAGACGGCTACCCACGTCTGTCTCGGGGCGAGAATATCGATCTTCTCGTTATACACCCATAACTCATCTCCGGTCCATAGAAGCGAACAGAAGCGGCGGGGCAGAAACTTTTCCCATTGACAGACACCGTGCTGGGTGGTTGCCATACTGTATTTACACAGTCGGCCATCGCAGCTTAATACGTAAATTTCGCCCAGCGAACCGGCAGTTACAGCACAGGGAAACGCCGGATAATTGTCCTGGCACGTTCCCACCACCCGGCCATCCGATAACATCACGAAAAGTTCGCGCTCCCCGAGCACGTAGAGAAAAATACCGTCACTTGCCAAATACTGCGGTGTGACGTAACGTTTACCGAAAATATACGGCCGTATCGGCTCAAGTCGCTCTGTCATATCAGGTTCACTCCCCCTGAACACCCTGACAGCGGCTGCTCCATCGTGATAGCCGGCACCGATAACGCTGTTATCTATTTCCACATACGACGTCAACAGCAACCGGTATTCGTCTTCGCCGAACGCGTACAACAACGCAGGTTCGGCACCTTCGATACGTTCGTATATTCCGTCCATTGCAGGATGAATAATTGTGTCCGATGCCGTACAAAGCAGGCTGTCAGACCCGACGTGCGTGAGCATATCACGCACACTTCTGGAACATTTCAGATCACTGTGTCGGGCAAGCAAGGGGTCTGCGTTAATAAACCGATGATAGCCTATTCGCGAACCTATCTCCTTTTCCTGCACGCATTGGCGGCGCAAAGGCTTCAACGCTTCCGATTTCTCCGGCACACGTATGCTTTTCGAGGTAATATCCGAGACATTTTGGCACCATACCGGGGATGCGTACGCAATATGCCCGTCCGGATAATACACCTTGACGTAGTAATAATCGAACGGAAACACGCGGTCAGCGGTGTCATCGAGCACAGTTTCCTCAAAACAGCCGTAAGAGGGTTGAAACTGCGTGTAGAGTTCCCCGTTTTTAATGACCATAACGAGCAACGGAGTACGCTCAAAGCGGTGGGAGACGTACATACGCCGTGAGGACGAGCCAGATAACATCGTGCCCAGCGGAGATTCATCCATGCTGAACCACAGTTCCGGCCGGATGCCGGTTGTAGCGATCAGGCGTCTTTTCCACAATCCGTTCCAGATTCCTTCTGAAGACAAAGATTCAGCCCAGACACCCGTACACGCTTTTTTGCCGGGGCGGCCGCCGTGGTCGTCGCTGCCGCTTATAAAGCCACACTTGTGCCCAGCCAGCAACCCCGTGTTCGCCCAACCTTCAAACGGATTGCCGCTGTCGTTGATAATCTCGACCAACCGACAATTCGGATGATGCGGGAACGACCAATCGGTCGGTCTCGGGCGGTTGTGTGCCGCCAACAGCACGCCATGTTCATTCGGCGCGACATCCGCCAGAATCTCCTGCCAACGCGACGCAAGGGGAAGCCGATCGGTGTCGTACAGATATACGTTATACTCCGTGCCGTCCTGAAACTCATACCCTTTCAGGGCGATGAATTCGCCTTCTCTGTTGTGTTCATCCGCTTTATCACTGACAATTTTCCACGGTGAACGCTCGGTATACCCCGCCTCAATCATACCCCCCATGTTGTGATGATCCGAATACACGAAAAAGTCGAACGCTCTGTCCCGCTGAACCCACGCATACATGTCATCGATCTGCCGCGCCGTTTCTTCAAGCTCCTCGTCGGTAAAGGCATCCTTTTTATGGCACAAGTCTCCCGTGATGTGACAATGCAGAATGCCCCAATACAGATTATATGGCTGATTTTTCATCGCACCGTTCCCAGGACGCGTCCCATTCTATTTCCCTTGCGGAATCAATCTGTTTTCTTCAGTGACTGATAGGAAATTGCTTTTGTGAGCAATTCTTTGAATTGTAACACGAGGTAGAGAAAAATCAAATCCATAGTCCACAGTCGTTCACCTGAGGGATCTTTCAGCACCTCCAATTGTGAATTCGGGCACACAGATAGCGACCAGGACGGGGGATATGTGTTTTGGATATGCTTAGCGTACAACTGCGCAGAATTGGTGTACGGTCCAAATTCACGCTATTCGCGATTCTTTGAAAGCCCAGGCACTCTTTACACCAGACGCTCCTTACACCTTCGTGTTCTTCGTGGACTTCGTGGTTCAAAACCCCTTGCACGCACACACATAGGTGCTTGTCCCCGGATCCTAGTGTGGTGTATTCCAAATGCGTTTACACAATGGGGCGCTATTTCACTAAGGCGGGGGACAGATAGTGTCATAATACGAGTGGGCAGGGCGAAAAAGCGGACAAGGTTCGAGACAAGGTGCGGGACAAAGTTACACGGGACATTTCGCAATTTTCTTACCGCGCAAGGCAAATGACAAACCGTGCAACGTATAAGCTGTGTTTCCGCACTTCTGTCCTTTGTTTAAACGGTTATCTGTGATTATTTCATCAAGGCAATTCGGCTACAGCACACTAGCTGCGTAGCAAGGCCCTGGCATGTCTGGCGTAGTGGCCATGCAGATCCTCTGTGTACTCCTCAAGCACTTCCCGCGCCTTACCGTCGGGATCCCCGCACGCGAGCAGCGCCCGTGCTAAATGGATTTCACTCAATTCCTGATTCCGTTCACTGGTGTCTTTGTGGCTCTCCGGGACTTGCGCCAGCGCGCGTTTCAAGCTCTTTTTGCAGGCACCACGGATTCGCGGATGCGTCAGAAGCTTTTCCACAGCCGGCGCAGCCTCGGGCACCGGTAAAGCTTCCAGCGCCAGCGCTATTGCCCTGAAATGGGAAAAATCCATGTCAGCGCTCAAGGTTTCCACCTTATCCCGTATGACTCCCGCAGCATCCCGATGACCGGTAGAGGCTAAAGCTACCAGCATCGCGTCAACATCACTCATACTCATGCCGAACTGGCCCAACCCCGTAAAATTCCACCCTTCATCCCATTCGCTTTCCCGAAGCGTGTCACGTAACGTTTCCGCCCCGGTGTCATCCCCCAGCAACGCCAATACTCGAGCATATTGAACTTTCAGCCAGTGGTCCCCTGTATCCTTCACTTTCTCCCGCAGTAGCGGAATGCTACGCCCGGGGTCGGCGAACATAACGGCCAATCCTTCGTAGTCATCGATACCGTCATTCACCGCCTGTTCAATCTTTTCCCCCTCAAGCGGAAAAGCGTCCTCGTGCTCCGGCACGTCCGCTTCCAGAATACCTTTCTCAACAAGATGCCCCTGCAGGGTGCCGATGTCGAGACTGCGAAAAGGTTGCTGATTCTTCACCGCCATAGCTGCCACGTAACCCGCGGCGTATCCCTGGTTCTGCACGTCCGGCTGCATTCTTGTCACCGGCAAGGCATCCCGATGCGCACTGATGCCCAACCCTGTGACGAGTATCCCGTGCAAGCCCCGAGGTAACAACGCACGGAACGGCACATACGCCCCCCATTCCTGTTTGTCCGGCGGTTTCGCCATGAAGAGCGGATGTACGGTGTAGCCGTGAGAATCAAAGTTGCTTTTGCTCAACACGATACTATCGGGGAAGGTCCGCGAGGTATAAAAATCCACCGGATCCAGCGTAATTTCCCCTTTAATCTGCCGCCGCTGCCGGGAATCCACAATCTGGGCCAGATCGAATGAATTTCTGAACTTTTCTCTTCCGGTGGCAAATCCGCGCGTTACATCCATTACGTCCGTATCATCGATAAACGTATAATCTGTATTCGTATAGTCCTGTTCCGGAATTATAGGCGGCAGCCCCGTCCCCTGCACAGCCACGTGCTCACCCCCTATATTGACAACCTCCGCGCCGGCGGCGGCCGCTACATCAGCGTTTCCCGTCGAATCAATAACCGTTTCCGCCTCCACCAGCCCCGCTCCCTCAGGACTCACCGCCAGAACGCCGGACACACGCTCTCCGCGGCAAAGCGCAGCAACCGCATGTGTTCCGAAACACACCTCGGTCCCGGCCCGAGAGATTTCCTGCAGAAACCATTGGGCTTTCCAAGCAGTATTCCACTTCACGCTTTTGTAATCGTGCCCTACACCGGGCCCCATATTGTCCACACCTTCATCAATCTCCTGTGTAAAGCCACAACGATTGCCATGATGATAGTGCGCGATTCGGCCCGCTGTACCCACACCGCCCAGGGTGTAAAGGTTCTCCAGTACAAGCGCATTCACACCCGCACGGCCCGCTGCGATTCCTGCCGGGGCACCTGCGGTCCCGCCGCCCGCAATCACCGTATGCCAATTCCCGACTCGAGGAAAACAATTCAAATCCAGCGGAACGAGGTCAACGGACGAATCAGAGAGTCGAAAATACCGGTCCTCTTTTCTGACTTCACCGTCAGAGGTACGCTGCTGCGGCGCGCTCGCGTGTACATCAGCTGGCGACTTCCAACGAACTGAACAGGCGCCAAGTTCTTTTCCTAAACGCCATCCCGCCTTCAAGGCCGTGCCCGGTTCTGCCAATTGCCACGCCGCTTCATCTGTCAGGTCTGCACAGGGTCCCAGCACCCACACATGATCTTCTCCACACTTGAAAGTCCCCGCGTCGACTCCTTCGCCCGTGCAGAGATCATTCTGCCTGCAACCGTTGACCAAGCGATCCTGCGGAATACGGAACAAGCGATCCGAGGCCATGATCTGTCCTGGGTCCCAACTCTCCAGCCGAGCCGGCACTTCAAGCTGCCGGGATGACGTAAGGCCCGGTGGTTCGTTCAGCTCGAACGTAAAGGTGTACTTATAGGCCGGATAAACATCTTCTTCCCCGGCGACCCCCGGTGACAAATCCTCAACTTCAGCATTCCGGGGCTCCGGCGGGGTCCCACTGGTGACGACAACCCTTTCAAACGTGTATTCTCCCGGCTGAAACGGCTCAAACGAAGCCCTGCTCATACGCCCGGCCAGAGCTCGATCTGTGACATCAATGATCGTTTTCGCCCGGATCGCCAAAAAGCCCGAACGGTTCGCCACCACACATCCGGCCACCTGATCTTCGCGATCGCGCAAGAGACACACCGGGGATGTTTCATAGATAAACGGAATGTCCGCATCTATCAGGGTCCGCTCCAAGGGATACTTGATGTCCATGGGGCGCGGGACGCTGTTTTCCGCCGAGGCACACGCTTCGTACAGCCGCTCGCCCAGCGGATTCACGTTCATCCCCTCTACATCGAACCAATAGCGTGCAAAGGAGCAGACATCTTCACCGAAATACGGAAACATCGTCGCACAGAGAACCTGAGCCCCCTGCTCCCGGGCGGAAAGGGCAGCCGCAACGCCGCTCGTAGAACCCCCGAGCACCAAAACATCCACATCACCCGCGAGGGGTGCCTGATACTCCATAATTTCACGCTCCTTCCAGAATTCTGACCAAAGATAAAAGAGCCCGGCGAGAATGCAAACCCAGGCCTTTTGCTTTACCTTCTTTTCTTTTTTCGCCTGCCTTTCCGGCCGCTTTTCTTTGGCTTGCCGGATTTCTGCGAAGGAATCAGCTCTTCCGGCTCCGATGGTGCAAAATCCAGCCTTTTCCGTGCCTGGTCAACCCTCGAGATGTGCACGTTAAGACTCATGCCGATTGTCAATACTGCCCCCGTTCGGCGTCCCTGGAGTTTAAGGCTTTCCGGATCGAAATCGAAAAAGTCCATATCCAACTCTGAAACGTGAATCAGCCCTGTCGCCTGCAGATCCGGTAATTCCACAAAAACACCTTTGGGCCGAACATCCACCACGATGGACTCGTAGACCCGCGGCTGACCGCTCTCAAGCTGTTCCGCAAAGAAGCGAATAACTTTGAGCTGAATCACTTCGCGCTCAGCTTCACTGGCAATTTGTTCCCGTTCTGAACAATGTTCAGCAACTTCTTCCAGTTCAGCTTCAGAATACATGATTGATTCTCCGGCGAGAACCGCCTTCAACAGCCTGTGGGTGACCAGATCCGGATACCGGCGGATCGGCGAAGTAAAATGCGCGTAGTAGTCTTTTGCGAGTCCATAGTGTCCGATCGCTTCCGTCGAGTACTCTGCCCGTTGCATACTGCGCACCACGCGCGTATACCATGCCGGTGCCGCAGGCATATCCTTAACCGCCGTCAACAGACGCGCCAGGTTTCGCCGATCATGGAAATCCTCCGTGTGCAAGCCGGCAACCCGGAACATCTGCTCCAACGCAGCGAGGCTGTCCTGATCCGGTGCGGGATGTACCCGGTGCAGCTGCACTATGTCACGCTTCGCAAGATATTTGCACACACTCTCATTCGCAACAAGCATAAATTCCTCAATCAACTGATGGGAAATATCGTGCCGCACCGGCTCAACATCTGCGATCCGCCCATCCTCGCCGACGCGGAACGTCACTTCAGGTACATCCATCATCAGGGCGCCTTCCTCTTCCCGTTTGCGCCGGAGTCTCTCGGCCAATCGATGGGCATCCTGCAATTTGGCGACAACCTTTTTTGAAATACCTTCCTCCGGCATTCCCTGAGGTTCAGACATCTGCAACGCTTTCAACGCCTGCTCGTACGTAAGGCGTAACCGGGAGCGAATCACACTCTCTTTAAATTCCACCCGCTTCACCTGGCCTTGTTCATCGATCGACATCATCACCGAGAAGGCCAAACGATCAGCATCGGGACGTAAACTGCAAAGTCCATTCGAAAGCTGTTCCGGAAGCATTGGTATCACCCTGTCCGGCAGATAGACACTGGTGGCCCGGTTCTTCGCTTCAACATCCAGCTCGGAGCCGGGCCTGACGAAGTGACTGACATCGGCGATATGAACGCCCAGACGCCACAGCCCAGCTTTTGTCTTCTCCAGAGATATTGCGTCATCGTAATCCCGTGCAGAGGCCGGATCAATTGTAAAGGTAAACCTATCCCTCAAGTCCCATCGCCCTTGGAAATCCTGCTCTCCCATATCAACCGTCTGTGCATTCTCCAGCACGGATTCAGGAAATTCATCCGGCAGTTCGTAGTTTTTCATGACCGCGATCGTATCAAGACTCGGATCCTCCGCAGGCCCAATAACTTCGATAATATCGCCTTCCGGATTCAGCGAGGGATCATCCCATTCACTCAGGCGAACCACGACGCGATCGCCGATCTGCGCCTCCCCGGGATCAGGTACCAGGATATCCTGGACAAACTGCTTCTGCATGGGTTGCACGTAATAAAAACGCCGACGTCGGTTAAGAACCCCCGCAACAATCCTTTTGCGCCTCTCCAGCACTCGCGCCACTTCTCCCTCAGGCAAGTCGCCGCCTTGCTTCTTTTTCGGTTTGGGTTTCATCCTTACCAAAACCTTATCCCCGTGCAGCCCCGTTCCTGTAGCGTTGGCGGGGATAAACACACTGCCGGCAGGGTTTGAACCTTCCGCAAATGCATTCCCGGAAGCCACAAAACTAAGGCGCGCCACCATGAGGTTGGCGTCCTTCGTCAGGGCATAGCCCTTCCGCCGCAAATGGACAACGAGTCCTTCCTCAATCAGTTCTGCCAAAACTTTTTCAAGCTCTTTTTCTTCCGCATCGGCAATCTGCAGTTCTCTGCACAAGTCGTCAAACGGCAAGGCTGCATAATCCGACGAACCGAGCAAGCCTATGACCCGGTCGCGCAGTTGCGTCCGTTCATCCGCGGATTTTCTCTTTTTTGTTCCTGTCTTTGTCATAAATATTATCAACCCCTCACACTGCCGCTGCGTTATAACATGCCAATTCAGAGCTTCTGAGATTCACTACCCGCCGGAAACCATATCGGCGTTTGCCGTATCTTACATACCCCACCCGGCCGGTCTCACTTATGCTGTACCCCGCCCAGATACCTACTTGCATGCTGCAGCCCCCCGGATTCTTCGCTCTTATTTCACCCGTCCACGGCTTTCGCCAGTACTTCGCCGACCGAATCGTGTATGACCAGATCAGCGTACGCATCCTGCTCCGTAGGGGCCTGATTAATAATCACCAGCCTACTGTGATCGGGGCGTACTGTGGGGAGAGCCGCTGCAGGATACACCGCCAGAGAAGTTCCGGCGACAACCACTACGTCTGCTCGAGCCATGTTCTTTTCTGCCCCTGCCAGTACTTCCTGGGGCAGCATTTCTCCGAAGAAAACGATATCCGGTTTCAACACTCCGCCGCATGCGTCATGGGCCGGGGGAATATCTCCTTCGAGCACAGCTTCCCATACCTTTTTCCCGTCAACCTGTCCGCCACACGAAAGACAGGTGAACGTTTCCACTGTACCATGCACAGGGTACACATCTGCACTGCCGGCCTGCTGGTGAAGGGTGTCAATGTTCTGCGTACATACGGCAACTTCCTTACCCTGTTCGCCGAGACGCGAGATGGCTAAGTGCCCCGCGTTCGGTTGGGCATTTGCCGTCTGTTCCACCAACGGACGGATGTTTCTGTAAAAACACTCCGGATCCCTTCGGAACACGGAGATATCAAACACATTCTGGGACACGCCTGAGGCATAAATCCCGGACGGTGAACGGAAATCCGGGATACCGCTCTCCGTGGACATCCCCGCGCCTGTCAAAAACGCGATACGCTCTGCTTCAGATAAATATCTCCGCAATTCTTTGATAGCCGGATTCATCTGCATCCCATGACCGAGCTTTCCAGCCGCTTATCCTAAATTTCGGATTTCAGGTTTATCCTCCATTGCAGGAGAAATGCGGAACGCCGTCTTGCGCAACCGTCGCGACAAACGCCTCGTTTCCGGCTCATTTTTTCAGCGTTCTCCGCATTAACGTTAGGCTTTTCTTTTCACGGAGAAGACCAAGCCGGAACGGAGAGTACCATACAGACCACCCGCAGCCTGGCCACGCGGGCCCCCGTCGTAACAAACGTCATTACCGTCTGCCTGTTCATCGGTAGACCGGAGATCAATAAGCCTCTTCCCCGCAATCTATTCTGCACCGCCGGATCATAAAAAAGCGGCGCAAGCCAGCAACAACCGGGCTCCGCGCCCTGCTCCTGCGGTATAGCGAGGGTGAACGCCGGCGGTCACACTACCCCTTCAAACTCATTACATTAACAGTCTCGAAACCCAAGCCCTTACACATATCCAGCACCTGCACCAGTCTGTGTGTTTTGATTTCGCCCGAAACTTTGACAATGACAGGCTGCTCGCTCTGCATTTCTGCAAGATTCTTCAGCCGGGGCCGGATCTCGTCAATGCTGTACGCCTTCCCCTGCACCAGGATCTTTTCAGGCCTGACCTCGATCTGCAACACAGGAGGCGGATCTTCCTGAGTCGACTCGCCGGGCGAGGGCAGATTCACCGCGAGATGCGCTTCAGGTATCGGTGCACTCCACGTAATCACGAAATATACCAACAGAAGAAATACAACGTCAATCAACGTGTTCAGCGGCACCGGCAATTCTTCGTTTCCGCTACCTTTTCTTTTACCTAAAGCCACTTATTTTCCTCCTGCTTTCCTGCTGGACGAATTCTTACTTAGCACCCTATATTCAGCATTTACTCCGCGTTTGAAATGGCGGAAATTTTGACCCGATACAGTCCCGCTTCACCAACAACCTTCATCACTTTATCAATCTGCCTGAAGCGAGCACCTCTATCCGCCCGTATAATAACGGGAATGCTGTTGCCGTACTTCTGGCTGGTATTGTAGAGCAGCATTTTCAGCTGGCTCGGCGTTAACGGATTGTTGGCAATGTTCATGTCTCCGTCCTCGCGCAGATTCACGATAACCCGATGGGGGTTTTTATCCTCTTCGGGTTTGGTCTCTTCAGCCTGGGCCAACTCGATCGTGCGATCCACCACCTCTTTCTCCATGTTCATGGTGACCAGAAAGAACACGATCAACAGAAACACGACGTCGATCAAGGCAGCCACCGGGCAACCCGGTTCGTTTTCTGATTTTCCTTTGCGCATCTCGCAGCACCTCCTGTGCCGTAAACGTTACGCTATTCCTCTTCTTCTTCCTCTTCCTCTTCTTCCCCTTCTTCCACTTCTGCGTTCCGCAGCACCTTAATCAGGTCAAGCACCGTGGCTTCCATCTCCAACACGATCCTGCTTGCCCGATTCCGCATGAACGCATAAGCCACCAGGGCAGGTACCGCGATAAGCAGGCCACAGCAGGTAGTCCACAATGCCGTGGAAATAGACAATGCCAGCGCCTCCGCCTGTCCAGCACCCGAAGCTTGGGCCATACCGGCAAACGCGCGAACCATTCCTGTTACTGTTCCGAGCAGTCCCAACATGGGAGCGATCTGACCACAGAGGCTCAGGTAGTTCACCCGTTGCATCAGCTTTTCATTTTCGATCTCCGCGCTCGAGCTTACCGTCTGCTGGATCACGTCATACCCTTCGGTAATATTCGAAAAACCCGCCATAAGAATCGTAGAGAGCGGCCCCGGATAATTCTCACAATTTTCCACCGCAGCGTCGAGGTCCCCTTCATTCAGGGAACTGCGTACACCTTCCACAAGCTCTTCCGGCATGAGTTTACTCCGTTCCAGCGCGAGAATGCCATCAATGACTAAAGCAATAACGGCCGCCGAGGTTAGCCAGATAAGTATCCAGATGAGGAGATTCACCACGCTCCCCCCATACATAATATCGACGAAGCCGCCTCGGGTCTTGGTTTTTCCTTCTTCACCTGCGGATCCGCCGCCTTCCTCGGAGCTGTCGCCTTCCTCGGAGCTGTCGCCTCCGGAATCTCCTATCTCGCTCAGTTCAGCGGAACCGCCGCCACCCCCTTCACTTTGGGCGTTCAAAACCGAGACGTTCACCAGCGCCAATCCCAAGGCCAGTACTGCCATCCAGCAAATTTGTCGTGTTCGTGATGCCATCATAATACCTACTTCCTTCTATTTTTCCTTTTAACCTTTACAATGCTTATGTCTTCTTCTCGTTTCAATCCAAAACGAGATTTCCGCTGCTTTGACGGACTTTTGCCGCGAGCTCACATTTTCTGTTTTCTGCTGCAGCGGCCCAGTCAGCCTTGGTAGTGCAGAGCGCAAATGCGCTCATTTTCCCAGTTTTCTGATCTTTGCCGCACGAGGATCGCCCATTTCCTCAAGAAGCTGAACGGCTCTCTGCTTGGCTTGCTCCCTGGTCTGGCCTACTTCGCTGGGTTTAAACAGCATCACCGTTTTCAAGTATTCAAGCACTGCTTCTTTTTGCTCACCATTCTGCGCCTTAATCCGGCCTTTGGTGTTAAAGGCAAATGCCGCCGTTTCGCTGTCGCCTTCCTCGATCAACCGATTCAATATTTTTAAAGCTTCCGAGGTATCCCCCTGCTTCTGCAACGCCAGTGCTTTCGCCTTCATAAGGCGGTCACCGTAGCGCTGAACAAAGTCTTCACCTCGGCGAATAACCTGTAGCGCATCCTTGGGCTTGCCTTTTTTCACAAGGGCCATACCCTGCAAATATGCGAGCATGTCACCCCAACCCAAATACTTGTACTTCTCCATGACCTGTGGGGCATACTTTATCACTTTATCGTATTCTTCACTTTTGAAGAAATTAACGACTTTTCCAACCTGCTCAGGTTTCGGCTGAAAAGCCCGTTTGTACTGACCACTTTGATACGTCACTTCACCCTGATCGGTCTGCAATCTGATATTACCGGCCGCGTCTGCTTCAATTTCCGACCCCCTCACTTTTTCTCCCTGTGAGGTCACCACATACGGTTTCTGTTGGGCAAAGGAAGGCAACGCTGCAAGCACAGCAACAGCACAGCACGCGACTATCAGCCTATTCATATTTTTTGCTTTCCCTCTTTTCAAGCAACTTTCCCCGTACTTATTTTTTGAAGCCAAAGTATACATTCTTCTTTTCTCCGCCTCGTTTTATTCTTTTTTCTATCCCTTTCGCAGCGCTTACAAGCGTTTTTCCAATTTCGTTATGTCTTCGCTATGTTTTCCCGACGGAAATTGGTCGTTGTATCTTTTTATCATTTCCGAACTTTTTTCGTTCTTCCCCAATTCCGCATACAATTCGGCACTCCGATACAACGCCTGCTCTACCCATTTTCCGGATTCCACATCCTCTGAGGAGGCCAGCTGAACGACTGACTGGTAATGGAATAAAGCCTGCTTCAAATTCTCTTCCCCGCCGACCTGCTCAAAGGATTTCCCAAGCATAACGGTAGCCCTGTTCCGCATCGCCGGCTTTTGACTATATTTCAGAATATTCTTGAGACGGCTCCTTGCCTCTGTTACCTTGGGTTGAGCTTTTTCCAAGTACGCTTCCGCCAGCTGGAAATGCGCATCGTAATAATACGCGGTGTTTTCAAACTTGTCCACGAGGGTATTCAACAACTTTATGCCTTTTTCGTAATTCTGCAACTTCACGTGCGCCGCCCCTGTACGATAGAGCGCTCTCTCATAAACAGCAGGTTCGATCTTTCCTTCCTTATGCCTGCGAATCAGCTCACCTCCGGCCTTCACCACAACATCAGGGTAGCCGGCGTCAAGCATACTCCTCGTAATATAAATAAGCCGCGACACAGGCTCCTGCTGAACATTCTCACAAATTTCGCCAAATGCTTCTGCAGCTTGCTTTTCGCGACCGTTCACAAATAACGCACGAGCGAAATCAAACCTCGCCTTCTTGGCGGCATCCGACTCCGGATACTTCTTGCGCAACTTCTTGAATGCGGCCGTAGCTTTATCAAATTTCTCAAACGTAATCTGAATAGTCCCGATCCGCGAGAGATTCTTCGGCGCGTGTTTACCGTCCGGATAGTCCTCCACGTACGCCCGGAACTCTTCCAAAGCAAGTTCCATGTATTTGTGCGCTTTCTCCGTCAACGGCTTCTGCTTTTTCTTGAGAGCCGCGATCTTTTTCTTCAGTTTCTTCAGCTCCATACCCAAGGCCGCGATCTGCTCTTCGGATGTATTCTTCCGGTATACCTGCAGAGCGATGCGGCTGTCCTTCAGGTTTTTCAGTGCCTCAATTGTCTGTTCTTTTTGCGCAGGTATCTTCTCCTCGCGAAGCTCAGCTCTTTTCTCTTCGCCGCTGCCGATGTACGTCAAATAGAATTTCGTCCACTCAAGCTGTTTCTCCAAGCCTTTCCGCTTTGCCTTCTGCATTTCAAGTACTTTTTGTGTCTGCTTCTTTTCCTGTTCAAGATCCTCTATTTTATCACCCAGGGTTTCGATTTTCTCCTTAATTTCTGTCTGCCGCTGCTTCAGCTTTTGAGCCTTCTTTCTGATGCTTCCCTCCAGCTCCTCCTCGTATTCCTCGGCGATCTTGCGTCGTTCTTTTGTCGCGTTCATGAGTTTCACGGCTGTTTTTCGTCGCTTTCTTTCCCCTTTACGACGCTTTTCCTGATCATCACTTTCTGCCAACTTCTTCGCTTCATCGAGTTCCTTCTGAAACTTCTGCACTTTTTCTTCAGCCTGCTGCAGTTTATCTTCGGCATTCTCAATTTTATTCTTTACCCCCTTAAGCTCCGCAGCAACTGCTTCAAGCTCAGCCTGCTGCTCCTTTTTCGTGCGGCGGCTTTTTTCCAAGTCTATATTTACGGTTTCCAGTTTTTCTTCTAAGCTTCCGATCTTTGCCTTAGTATCCTCCAACTCCTGCGTTAGATCATCCGTTTTTGTCTGCAAACGTGTTTTTTCATTTTCAAAAATTGTCTGCAGTTCACGCTTGGCCTCACCGCGTGCGTCTTTTTTCGCCAATTGCCTTTCCTCTTCCGTTGCACCATCCAGATCCTTGTCCTCGAGAATCCTCTTCACTATGCGCTCAATGGAGGGAACGGGCTCTTTTAAACTTTTCCGCTGGTTTTCAAATGCCGTTTTCGCTTCCTCTATCTTTTCCTCCGCTTCTTTCTTCGTTTGCCGTAACTTCCTGCGTTTTACTTCCAGTTTTTTCATTCGCTTCCGCAGTTTCTCCGCTTCATCCTGCAGCTCGTTCCGTTCCTGCCTGAATTGCCCAGCCCACCGGTCATAGCTCCAGCCGACAAGGCTCTTGGCTTGAGGGCGGATGCTGCTGGCGACCGTGCCTTCCCGGTCAGCCTCGTAACCTTTTTCGTTCCCCGGCTTGGTCCACGCCAGAATGTCTTTAAAATGCCCGACGGCCTGGTCCGGTTTGCCGTTATGCATCAACAGGAACGCCGCCCGGAATTTCGCCTGCAGCTTTTCGTCCTTACGCTCTTGTTTTGATTCCTCCTCTACATACTGCAGGAACTTTTCCACCGCCTTGTCCGGTTCTGAAAGCGCCTCATAAATCCACCCCATCTTGTACAGGGCCCGCACACTTTTATGCGAACCGCCGAATTTTCCATGCACCCTTTCGTACAGCGGAATAGCCTCCCGATAAAG
>CAJXKU010000060.1 GCA_913055945.1 uncultured Lentisphaerota bacterium
AACATCGTGGACACGCCGGGGCACGCGGATTTCGGCGGCCAGGTTGAGCGCGTGTTAAAGATGACTGACGGCGGCGTGCTTCTGGTCGATGCACAGGAAGGTCCGATGCCGCAGACGTATTTCGTGCTCAAAAAAGCACTTGCCCTCGGATTACCCATCATTGTTGTGCTCAACAAAATTGATAAACCTGAAGCTGATCCTCATCGCGTACTGAACGAAGTCTTCGACCTGTTTGTACAGTTGGATGCGCCGCATGAGATTCTGGATTTCCCGGTGCTTTATACCTCGGCCCACGAAGGGCGTGCAATGGAAGAGCCCGAGGCTGAACCTCAAGACATGGGGCTGGTGTGCAGGAAGATTGTGGATTTCGTGCCACCTCCCGAAGGGGATGCGGAGGCACCATTGCAGATGTTGGTCAGTTCGATTGATTACTCACCTTATGTAGGGCGTTTGGGCATCGGGAAAATCACCGGTGGTACCCTTCGGGTAAATAAGGATGTTGCGGTAGCTCTACGGTCCGGTGAAATCAAGCCTGCGCGGATCAGTAAACTGTATCGCTTTTCCGGAACAGAAAAAGTTCCCGCTCAGGAAGCGGGTGTGGGGGAGATCGTGGCTGTGGCCGGTATGCAGGAAATCACCGTGGGAATCACATATACCGATAGAGACAACCCCGTGCCGCTTCGCCCCATGGACATTGATCCGCCGACGATCTCCATGACGTTTATGGCCAGCGATTCGCCTTTTGCAGGGCGCGAAGGCAAATTCCAGACTTCCCGGCATCTCCGGGATCGATTGCAACGGGAGACATTGGCAGATGTGGCCCTGCATGTACAGGAACTCGGCGAAGGGCAGGGTTTTGAAGTCTCCGGCCGAGGAGAACTCCACCTGGCCATCCTTATCGAACGCATGCGTCGGGAGGGGTATGAGTTCCAGGTGACCCGCCCTCAGGTCCTTTTCCGTGAAGAGAAAGGCGAGACGCTTGAACCCTATGAGAGGGTGACGATTGATGTGCCGGAAGAGTACACGGGTAATGTGATAGAAAAGCTCGGTGAACGCGGAGGGCAACCCCGCGAGATGCATACGGAGGGAGGAATCACGCGGATTGTGCATCGCATTCCGACGCGGGGGCTTCTCGGGTTCAGGGCTCCATTTCTCACCGAGACAAAGGGAATGGGGGTGATGAACTACGTCTTCGATGGCTACGGTTCGTATGTGGGACAGATGCGTCAGCGCGTGAACGGGGCTCTAGTGGCCATGAATACATGTACGACGGTAGCCTATGCGCTGTACAACCTTCAGAACCGCGGAAGGCTTTTCGTGGGACCGGGGGTTAACGTGTACAAGGGGCAGATCATCGGCGAACACGCTCGGGAGAACGACCTTGAGGTCAATCCGGCCAAAGGAAAGAAGCTTACGAATGTACGCGCTGCCGGATCCGACGAGAATGTGATTCTCACGCCCCCTGCTGAGATGTCCCTGGAAGAGTGTATAAATTTCATTAATGACGATGAATTGGTTGAGGTAACGCCGACCTCGATCCGGTTGCGAAAAGCGGGAAAAGTAAAAGCGTGACCGCTCAGGGACGGTAACGCATCGTCCATTAGATGCGTTTAAGAGCTGATTTGTCCGCTAACACTGTTCCGGTGCAGCGTATCCCGCCGTTTCTTTGTTCGGCGGCGCGCCCTCGGGGTCATGGTAGAGATACAGCATGATGTCGCCTATTTCACGGTTTTTCCGGATAAAAGCCCTTTGCGTTAAATTTCGGCAGAAAGCACTCATCCTCTCGGCATCGAAAAAGTGGATGACACTGGGCAGATGGCTGCCCCAGGTCATACTGACCGCTATTCCCTTGCGCGTGACAGCGAACATGTTCTCGATGATCCGGCGCATGACGTCTTCGTTGTCATTCACCTCTACATTGTACGGGCCGATTGTCACAGCATAGTCAAAAAGCTCACCGGGCTCGAACGACAGGATGTCCCGGTGGAGAAATGTGGCCTCGGGGTAGTACCTGGAGGCGTTGTGGATCATTGAGGAGGAAAGGTCAATCCCTACATAAGAGAATTCATTCAGGTTGTTGCGGAGTTTTCCGTAAAAGTGACCGAGGCCGCAGCCTACGTCCAGAATGCTGCTTCCCTCAACGTCTCCGATATCGCAAGCGGCGTCAAATCGCGCATGCTGACTTTCTTCACTGACCCAGCCAACAGCCTGGGCTGAATTGCCGTATTTCTGGATCTTCGGTTTGTAATAGGAATCCATGCGGGAGCGTGCCCGCTTACGGATACCTTTGCCGGAGTATGAAAAGTCCTTTTGACGCATTTTACAACTGGTTACTTGTTCCTTCGGCGGTTGTTCAAGATGTTCGGGCGCTGTCGACGTTCAGTATCCAACCGTAGGGGTCGGGTTTATCGCCGTGCTGGATACCGGTGACATTTTCATACAATACTTCCAGCTTTTCACCGCAGCCCTGCTCAGGACCGACTCTGTAACTGCGGCCGTTGCGGACAATTTCGTTTACGGGAGTTAAGACAACCGCAGTTCCGCAGGCCCCCGCCTCTTTGAGCGTGCTCACCTCATCAAAGGGGATGGGGCGCTTTTCGACCGGAATATCCATATCCTGGGCAATGTGCTGTAAGCTGTCGTTGGTGATGCTGGGCAGAATGGAGGAGGATGTAGGCGTGATGAAACGATCTTGTCCATTGATGGCCACAAAGTTCGACGTGCCGAATTCTTCGATGTACGTATGTTCTTTACTGTCCAGATAAAGTTCTACGGCGAAGCCCTGTTCGTGTGCTTTGGCGTGAGGTTCAAGGCTGGCAGCATAATTTCCGGCCACTTTTACATTTCCCACCCCCTGAGGGGCAGCTCGATCGTAGTCTTCGAGTACGACCGCCCGGACCGGTTGCAGGCCACCTTTGTAATACGGCCCCACCGGCAACACCATGACAAGGAAGATATATTCTTCGGCCGGACTGACCCCGATCTGCGGGCTGGAGCCGAACAGAAGAGGTCTTATGTACAGTGCTCCGCCCGTGCCATAGGGCGGGACATAATCGCGGTTCGCCTGAATGACCCGCTCGATGGCATCAACAAACATGTCTTCAGGGACTTCAGGCATACAGATTCGTCGCGCAGTTCTCGCCATTCGGCGGGCATTCTGTAATGGACGAAAAACCCGTATATCGCCATCTTTTCCGTGAAACGCCTTGAGCCCTTCAAAGGCAGACTGACCATAGTGAAGAGCGGTGGCAGCGATATGAAGATTCAAGTACGGCTCCGTCAACAACTCGCCCTGGCTCCATGCCCCATTCTGCCAGACGTATTTGATGAAGCAATCGGTCTGGATGTAATTAAATCCAAGGTTTTCCCAGTCGATTTGGCGTCCCACGAAAGCTCTCCGTTCTATAGTTTACGTTTTTTGTAAAGCCGAACAGCAGGGCGTGCGAAGATCCTGCCGCTTTGAATACGTTCGTACTTTATGCCCGTATGTACAATTGGGCAACTCAATTCCGGCTCCAAGCCGAAAATGGCGCAAATGAATATCGGTTGCAAAGAGAAGAACATCTCTTATATTTCGTAAAATTGCATGAAAGACGCCGAAAGTCTTTTTTTGTCACATTGTGTCATCTAACCCGATGATCTACATGTCGTTTATCCAAAGCCAGGCGTTAAGCAGGAGATTTTTTTCATGGCCGAAGAACTTGAATCTTTATTGAAGCGCATCCAGGACGAGGGAATCAAAGAGGCGGATGCGGAAAAAGAGAAGATCATCAGCGCGGCTCGCGAAGAAGCTGAGGGCATCGTGACAGAAGCCCGCGAGAAGGCTGACAATACGATCAAAGAGGCTCAAAACGAGGCAGAACTGTATCGGCAGAAAGGCGAGCAGGCGCTGAAACAGGCAGCCCGTGATGTTCTGCTGTCTTTGCGCGCACGGTTGCAGGAGAACATGAAGCAGGTTGTAAGAGAGACTTCCGCGGGGAGTATGGATGGTGAAACCGTCGCCTCGTTGATCCAGGAAATTGTCAAGGCTTACAACGAAAAAGGCGGAGAAGTGGAATCGTTGAAAGTGCTGCTTCCACAGGAACGGCTTGATCAGGTGGAAGAGGCGTTCAAACCCAAGCTTGGCGAAGCTTTGAAAGCACAAACCGAATTCCATCCTGTGAACGAGCTTTCGGGCGGTTTTCAACTGGTGTTTAACAACGAGGACGTTGTGTACGATTTTTCCGATGAAGCGCTGGCGGAGACGATTTCCGGCTTTCTGAATTCGCGGCTGGCGGAACTGGTAAAAGCCACTGTGACCGATGAATCCCAGGAAGGAAAACAGGCCGAACAGTCTCAGGAATCGTAAGGGAGTAAACAACTTCCCGTGAATCGCAGTACGGGGGGTTGCGGTGCAATATTCATGGATACGGAAGGTACATACTACTATTTTGTGAGCTCTCTCCCCTATCTTTATTTGGGACAGGAGCCGCCGCTGACATCTTCGGGATTTCTGAACATAGCGGTTGGCGTGATGGAGCCGGAAACTCTGGCACAATTATCCGCCGTGAGTCTGGTTCCCCGCGAGTTCGCCTGTTGCGAAGGTGAAGCGCACTGGAATAATTTCGAAACCTTCGTGCGGAACTACCTCGGCCGGGAACGTGCCAGTCGCTTAAAGAAAGATTATACCCCATGGGCACGCAGAGAGGGTGACGCATTTCCGCTGATAAAAACCAAACTGGATGAAGCACTTAATGCAGAAGATCCAGTCCAACAGGAGTGGATGCTGGATTCCACCCGGTGGTGGTTTCTTGATCACATAACTGCGGATCGTGCGTATAGGTTCGATGCCGTGGTAACCTATCGCGTAAAACTATTACTGACGGAGAAATGGGCTGTAGTGTCCAAAGAAGCGGGACAGGAGCATCTGCAGGAACTTATAAACGAAGTCTGGCAGGAAGCGGAACGAGTCAGGGAAGACGCTCGAAGCACGCAGTAGTGCGTGGTGTTGTATGTACAATTCAGCAGTGTTTATAGCAGAGGATGGCCAATTTTATGGCGGAACAAACAAAAGTCGGCAAAGTTATCGGTCTGAACGGAAACATGGTTACAGCCTCGTTCGAAACCTCGGTGATGCAGAACGAGGTCGCTTATATATGTGTTGACGGAACTCGCTTAAAAAGCGAAGTGATCCGTGTCCGCGGGGATGAGGCGGACATCCAGGTTTACGAAATGACGGGAGGTATCAGGGTAGGCGACAAAGTAGAGTTCTCCGGCGAACAATTATCCGTTTCCCTGGGGCCGGGATTGCTCACGCAGGTTTACAACGGGTTGCAGAATCCGTTGCCGCAGGTAGCGGAAGAAGCGGGATTTTTCCTGCAGCGCGGACTTTACATGGAGCCTTTGGACCGGGAAGCTGAGTGGGATTTCACCCCTTGGGTGGAAGTGGACGACGAAGTGCAGGCAGGCGACGCTATCGGCTATGTCCCGGAAGGAATATTCAAACACAAAATCATGGTTCCTTTTGACTGGCGCGGCCGCTGGCGGGTAACCTCAATCGCCGAAGCGGGTAAGTACTGCATAGACAACACGATGGCGAAGGTGAGCAATGGCCGTGAAGAACGCGAAGTTACCATGGTCCAGGACTGGCCGATCCGCAAGCCGATCAGCGCCTACAAAAGAAAACACCTGCCCCATGATCCTCTGGTTACTCAACAGCGGATCATCGACACCTTTTTTCCTGTCGCGAAAGGGGGCACATTCTGTACGCCCGGCCCCTTCGGTGCGGGGAAGACTGTGATGCAGCATGCCCTGAGTCAACATTCGGAGGTTGACGTTGTGCTTGTGGCCGCCTGTGGGGAGCGAGCCGGGGAAGTTGTGGAGATTATCCGTGAATTTCCTGAACTCAACGACCCCCGAACCGGCCAGAGCCTTATGGACCGTACCATTATTATCTGCAATACCAGCTCTATGCCGGTCGCTGCCCGAGAAGCATCGGTCTATACCAGTGTGACAATTTCGGAATACTTTCGCCAAATGGGGCTGAACGTACTTATGCTTGCTGATTCCACGTCCCGTTGGGCACAGGCGCTGCGCGAAGTCTCGGGCCGCCTTGAAGAGATCCCGGGTGAAGAGGCTTTTCCGGCGTATCTGGAATCGCTCATCGCCGCTTTCTATGAACGTGCGGGGTTGGTTGAACTGAAGAGCGGGGAAATGGGATCCGTCACGATCGGCGGCGCTGTCAGCCCCGCCGGGGGGAATTTTGAAGAGCCCGTTACGCAGGCCACCCTTAAGGTGGTGGGGGCTTTCCTGGGGTTGAGTCGTGAGCGGGCAAACGCGCGGCGCTATCCGGCGATTGACCCACTCGGAAGCTGGAGCAAATACACGCCCCTTGTCGAAGCCGAACAGGTTGAGAAAGCTCGTGACGTTCTGCAGAGAGGAAACGACATAGGGCAGATGATGACTGTTGTAGGCGAAGAAGGAACCACGATCGGCGATTACGTGGTGTATCTGAAAGGTGAATTTCTGGACAGCGTGTACTTACAGCAGAATACGTTCGATGAAGTAGACTGCGCCACCTCGCAGGAGCGCCAGCAGTACTGTTTCAATAAAATTGTGGACGTACTTGATGCAGATCTGGAATTTTCCGACAAAGAAGAAGCACGGAACTATTTCGGCGAACTGCGTCAGAAGTTTGTCGACTGGAATTATGCGGCTTGGGACAGCGAAGAATTCAAGAAAACAGAGCAGGA
This sequence comes from uncultured Lentisphaerota bacterium, assembly GCA_913055945.1. Classification (GTDB taxonomy): domain Bacteria; phylum Verrucomicrobiota; class Lentisphaeria; order Oligosphaerales; family CAJXKU01; genus CAJXKU01. The sequence continues at coordinate 6,732 of CAJXKU010000060.1, forward strand.
AATTGACGAAGTTCTGCAAAGGAAGAAATCGGCATGAGGAAAGTATACCATAAAATTACTCAGATCAGCGGCAGTGTTATTACTGTAGAAGCCGAAGACATCCCGTACGGGACATTGGCAGAGGTTACATCCGGAGAGGAGCAGGATACCTCGCTGGGGCAGGTGATTCGTCTCAACGGGAAAGAGGTTTCGATCCAGGTGTTCGCAGGGAGTCGGGGCGTAGCCACAAACAGCAAAGTTCGGTTCCTGGGGCGCCCGATGGAAGTTTCCACCTCCGAGAACCTGATGGGGCGGATTTTTACGGGAAGCGGATACCCCCGTGATGACGGACCTGCGGTACAGGACGATATGGTCGGCATAGCCGGGCCTTCGGTGAATCCTTCACGCCGGATTATCCCTAATAAAATGATCCGAACCGGGATTCCCATGATCGACGTATTCAACTCTCTTGTGGAGAGCCAGAAACTGCCCATATTTTCAGTACCGGGAGAGCCTTACAATCAGGTCTTGGCCCGGATCGCGATGCAGGCCGAAGTCGATACCATTCTCATCGGCGGAATAGGGCTGAAGTACGACGACTACCTGTTCTTCCGTAACACGCTTGAACAGCATGGGGCCCTGAGCAAAGCAATCATGTTTGTCCACACGGCTGCCGACCCCACTGTGGAAGGACTTTCAGTGCCGGATCTGGCGCTGGCTGTGGCGGAAAGTTACGCCGTCAACGGCAAACGAGTACTGGTTCTGCTTACGGATATGACCAACTATTGCGACGCGTTGAAGGAAGTGGCGATCACCATGGAGCAGATCCCTTCCAACCGGGGCTATCCGGGTGATCTGTACACGCAGCTGGCCCAGCGCTATGAAAAAGCAGTGGATTTTGAAGGGTCCGGCTCTATTACGACACTCGCTGTGACCACGATGCCGGGAGACGATGTGACCCACCCCGTGCCGGACAATACCGGATATATCACGGAAGGACAGTTCTACCTGCGTAATGGGCGGATTGAACCATTCGGCTCGCTGAGCCGCCTCAAGCAGCAGGTGAACGCCGATACACGAGAAGATCATCGCGCCATCATGGATACAATGATTCGCCTGTATGCTTCCTGCCGTGAATCAGAGGAAAAGCAGGCCATGGGATTCCGCATGAGTCCGTGGGATGAGAAAGTCCTTAAGTACGGCAAGCTGTTTGAACAACGTATGATGGATCTCCGCGTAAATATCCCGCTGGAGGAGGCCCTCGATCTGGGATGGAAGACCTTGGCGGAATGCTTTGAAAAGCATGAGACGGGTATCAAAACGGATCTTCTGAACAAATTCTGGCCGGATAACACGTAAGCAGGTTCGTAATGGCAAAAGTCAGACTGACAAAGAACGAACTGAAAAATCAGCGCATGGCGCTGCAGCGCTACGAGCGCTTTCTGCCTACGCTGCAGCTGAAGAAGCAGCAGTTGCAGATTGAGGCCAGGAAGCTGCGTAAGCGCTATGAGGAACTCGAGGCGCAGGAGAAGGAGTGTCAGAACGAGGTAGAAAAGTGGGTGGCGCTTTTGGATGAAGAGCGCAGGGACGAGCTGCTCAGCCTCGTTAAAGTCCAGTCTCTTGAGCTGGGCACCCGGAATATAGCGGGACTGGATACGCCGATGTTTGAGGGGCTTACCTTTAAAGATATTGAATACGACCTTTTCGGGACACCGCTGTGGTATGATGAAGCTATCCGGTCCCTGAAGACGTTGATCAGTGCTCAGATGGAAAAGAAGATTCTGGGTGAACAACTTGCTCTCGTGGAAGCCGAATTGCGGATTACAACGCAGCGGGTGAACCTGTTCGAGAAAGTGAAAATACCTGAAACACGCGAAAACATTCGTATTATCCAGATACACTTAGGTGATCAACAGACAAACGCTGTAGGGCGTGCCAAGATAGCTAAGGCTAAAATACAAGCGCGCGAAGCGAGCTGAAAATATCGGGAAAAGATACCGTGATTGAGCAGATGAAAAAAACTACACTGGTGTGCCTCAAAGATGACCGTGAGGCCACCATGAGACGTTTGGGCGAGCTGGGGATACTGCACGTCAAACAGGTTCGTCCCCCTGCGTCAACTGAACTCGAATCACTGCGGCAGTCTTTGGAGCAGGCGGAGCGAGCTGTCAATGTTCTCGGCAATTACGAGGCTGAATCCGGTGCCGAATCCGGAAAGCAGTCTCCGGACGAAACCGTCGGTGAAGTTTTACGCCTTCATGACCAGCAGAAAGAGTTGAAAGAGCAATGGGACCATTGGCAGAAAGTTGCTCAGCAGTTGGAGCCCTGGGGGCGGCTTCCCCGCGAAGTGGTGGATCGCCTGCATGACGAAGGCTACCGAGTAGTGCTTGCTTCTGCCTCGGAAAAAGCTTTTCCGCAACTTCCTGAGAACGTTTACTGCCACGAAGTCAGCCGCATAAAAGGCCGTATATACTTTGTTGTCATCGCCACGCCTGATACCGCTGAAGAACTGGCGCTGGAGGAAGAACCTTTTCCGGAAGAAACCGATCCGGACGAAGTACAGCAGAAACTGGATGAGATTCAGCAGCGGTCGCGGGAAATAGATGAGCGTTTATCTGCATTGGCTGCTGAACAAACGACTGTGCAGAATCACGCCGCGCAGCTACGGCGTAAATTGCAGTTTACTGAAGCACGAGACAGCATGGGGGAGACGGAAAGCCTGTGCTATCTGCAGGGATACGTTCCCGCACGGAGAGAAGAAAAACTCCGAAAGGCGGCCCAGGAAAACGGCTGGGCACTGGAGCTTGAATATCCCGCCGAGGATGATCCCGATGTGCCGACGTGGATTACGCTGCCGCGCTGGGTGGAACCGATCAGGGATGTTTTCAATACACTGGGCATCATGCCGGGGTATCGGGAAATCGACATCAGCATGTGGTTCCTGATTTTCTTCTCCATTTTTGTGGGTATTTTGATCGGGGACGCCGGATACGGTGCACTGTTTCTCGTGGCAACCCTCGTGTCTCGTAAGGTGTTTCCCGGCATGCCTTCAAGGGTTTTCTGGTTGTTTTTTGTAATGTCCGGAAGTGTATTGGCCTGGGGGATGATATCCGGGCACTACTTTGGTCTTGAACCGGAGGCTTTGCCGCGCTGGGATTACTTTGCCGAGGGAAAAACCGGCATGAACAACGTGATGCGGTTGTGTTTCATATTGGCGGTGATTCATCTGACCATTGCCCACGCATGGAACGCTGTTGTCATCGGGCTTCGGCCCCGAATGCTGAGTCAGCTGGGGTGGATATCTATTCTGTGGGGCAATTATTTCCTTGCCTGTAAATTGCTGTTGGATACCCCCTTGTCCCCATCGTGGTTCCCCGGTCTGACGCCGGGCTTGTATATTGCGGGTATAAGTGGCGTAGTGCTTTTTTCAAAGCCGGATCGGAATCCGCTGAAAATGGTCGGCGCGGGTGTAGGCGCCTTGGCGATGGATATCGTGGACAGTTTCGTCGACATTATTTCGTATATAAGATTGTTTGCCGTCGGAATGGCTACTGTTGCTATTGAGCAGAGTTTCAACCAGATAGCCATGAACCTCGGCCTGCCGGTATGGATCGAGCCGTTGCCGATGGCGTTGATCCTGCTGTTTGGGCACGGATTGAACATCATGCTGTGTGCATTGGCGGTGCTCGTACACGGTGTACGGCTGAACGTACTGGAGTTTGCCAGCCACATGAAGATGGAGTGGTCAGGTATCCAGTACCAACCGATTACACTGCCGGAGAGTGAACTCAAGAAAGAAAATGAAAACAAATAAATTCGGAGGGTAGTACATCATGGATCCAGAAATTGCAAGATCGCTAGGTATGGCTGGTGCAGCGGCAGCGGTGTCCTGTGCTGCGCTGGGCTCAGCCATGGGGACGGGGTCTGCGGCCATCTCAGCAGTAGGCGCTTGGAAAAAATGCTATGCGCAGGAACGACAGGCGCCGTTTATGCTCACGGTATTTATCGGCGCACCCTTGACGCAGACGATCTACGGATTTATTCTCCTGACGCACCTGATGGGGTTGGTGGGAGAAGCTCCGAACAGCTTCGCGGCGCTCCTCGGTGCGGGTATATTCGGCGGTTTCGCCATGGGCTTCTCCTCATGGTTTCAGGGCCGTACAGGAGGTGCCGCGTCTGACGCGCTGGCCGAAACAGGGAAAGGCTTCGGGTATTACCTGCTGGCAATCGGTATCGTGGAGACAGTGGCGCTGTTTGTGATGGTCTTCCTGATGATCAACATCACGCCTGAAGCGTTAAGCGGCTGAACGGCTGGCAAAGCAGCGGATGCGTTTAGAAAAACCCCCGCGGATGTGAGCGACGGAATGACGAACGCTCCTGAGCCGCAGGTGGCCGGCATGAAGAAATGGTCACCTGCGGCTTCAGTGTAGTAAGCATTTCCCTCGCTGCAGAGAGCAAACCCGAGCGTAATCGCAGAATTCTCTTGCCTGACGGGCTCCTTGTCGCGATCCGGAGTGAGCTATGTGGTGCGCGGCGTTATGTTGCGTGAACGCTTTCAACCTAAATTTTAGGTTCAATGAGTCCGCACCATGGCTGATTTGATCTGAATAAAGTCTTTTTCCGCAACATAACGTGTCCTGTTAGACGAGTACTTTGACAAGGATCCACTGTTTTAAGTACGAGCGTGACCGCCGGTGTAGCCACCGGATACCCCGGTATGAGACCACTGCGTGGAGCGAGACCACTGCGTGGAGCGATTATCCTAAATTTCGCAGTTGATTTTGTGGTTGCATATGCAAGGCAGCGAGACGAAGCTGTAGCTCCTACTGCGGATTTTAGGATTATTTACCGTCAATACCGCGCGTAGTTTTCTTATTGGGTACATCCTACGCTTTCTTAGGCGGCCACGCTGGTATGAGGTTCGGCAGACATGCTGAAGCATGAACTCCTACGAGTCGATCGCGCGGTTTTGGCTGGTCAGAGTTCATACTTCAGTATGCTTCCGATTCATGCACTCGCGGTGCCGAGCCTCATACGAGCCACTGCGTGGAGCGTGACAAATACAGCCTGGATGTTGACGACAGGCTAAACGCAGTTTGACATGCTAAACGCAGTTTGACTCGCTGAACGCAGTTCTCTCATACGAGGCGCAAAGGCTCAAAACGCCAGCAGGATTACGGCGAAAACCGGAAAGGCGCCTACTGTGCTTACGACTACTGCTCGGCTTGCCAGACCGGCATCGGCGCCCATTTGCTGGGCCATCACATAAGAAGCGACAGCCGTAGGGCAGGCTGCTAATATCAAGGCTATCTGCGTCATTTGTCCACTCAGGCCAAGGAGAACGGAGAAGGCCAAAGCGATCAAAGGCGAGAGAATCAGCTTTAGAATGGAAGCCGTAAAAACCGTCATAAAATTACCTCCGATGCTCGCTGTAGCGATAGAAACGCCTATACCCAACAGCGCCAAAGGCAGAGCGGTGTCTCCTAAAGCCTGGAATGTCCGTTCAAAAACGAGAGGTATCTGAATCGGCGAAAGCTTTACGAAGAGGCCTGCAACACAGGCGATAATAAGCGGATTTTCGGCCACATTGATGAGCGTTTTTTTAAAGACTGCAGATCGTTTGCCCGCCCGCCGCTGAGATGAGCTGAGTACGATAGCCGCCAGGACGTTGTAGACGGGCACCAAGGGCGCTATCGCCAATACCGCCAGAGCCTGCATACGGTCCGCATCGGTGGCGCTTTCTGCGCTGAAGGAGAAAAAGACAATTGGTAATCCGACGTAAGCAAGGTTTCCTCGGAAAGCCGCCTGCATAAAAGCCCCGCGAGCGCTCGTTTCTTGCCAAAAGCTTCCGAGAAAAGCAATACATGCAACGATTCCGGTTGTGATCAGAAGTACGTAGAAAATAGGCAGAGCGGCGCCTCCGGAAAATGTGGCAGTGGCAATCTTATGGAATAACAAACAGGGCAGGCCTACCCAATAAACGAAGCGATTCATCCCCGTGCACACAGTTGTATCCAGAAATGCCGCCTTTTTTAATATTACGCCGAGCCCGATCATGAGGATCACCGGCGCTAATGCGTTAATGACAGAAATAACGAACATCGTTTAATTCCGTGTTGCCAACACTGTGTTCGGTTTTTGGCTTTAATCAGCAGCGTATGGCGTTCAGGTTGTGATGTGACTCGCGGAGCGTGCGTAAGTTCTGGATCCCACGGAGGAGTCGGATTATCGAAACGGCGTTCATCCTAAAATCCGCAGTAGAAAAACCAAAAGAGGTGTTATTAGTTTTTTTATAAGGTGTTACTATTTTGAGCGTTTCACCCAGCGGGTGAGACGACGTAGTGAAATAAGACCTGATAAAACAAGGACTTAGCGAGCTTCCTCCGGAGTGCGAAACTGGACACCCGTGACGACGCTCGCGAAAAACTTTCCATCGATCCACCTTCTTCCGGGGTAATTGCAAAAACATAAAGCCGTGATAAGGTGCGGCGGACTTTTGCCGGGTCGGATGTATAGTGAAAAACACTGAAGAAGAGAAGTCCTCGCTGAGAAAAATGATTTCGAGTTCGCAGAATCAACGCGTGAAAGAGGTGGTGCATCTTCGCCGCCGGCGGGAACGGGATAAGCAGAACCGTATGCTCATTGAAGGCTACCGGCAGCTTTTAAGGGCGTATGAAAATGATTATCCGGTGGACGAACTTTTTATATGCCGCGATCTCTTTCAGGGTCCCAACGAGGAGTTTCTGATTGAAGGATTTTCAGCCCGGGGGACCAGCATTATTGAAACTGCAGAGACGCCGTTCTGCCGGATGGCTTACAGGGACAGGCCGGAGGGGCTGCTCGGCGTGGCACCCCAGGTACGGAAAGGCCTGGGCGATCTACAATACGATAACGCCCCCTTTTTTCTGGTCGCAGAGTCTATTGAAAAACCCGGTAATCTGGGAACTATATTGCGTTCTGTCGATGCGGCAGGTGCGGATGGTGTAATCATGTGTGATTCGTGTACGGATTTATATAATCCGAATGTGGTACGGGCAAGCGTGGGAACGCTTTTTACAGTGCAGGTAGCGGAAAGTACCACGGATGAGACGGTGGAATGGATGCGGGAAAATGGGGTGGTCCCGGTCTTGGCTTCGCCCCATGCTGAAGTCTTTTATACGGAAGTGGATCTTACCCGCCCTGTAGCTTTCGTCGTCGGCACAGAGCAGTACGGGCTGAGTGAGAAGTGGATGCGGCAGGAGGGAATTCGTTGCCGAATACCTATGCACGGACAAGCGGATTCGCTGAATGTCGCCTCCACCGTAACCCTGCTGTTGTATGAAACGGTACGCCAACGGCAGATGAGCGGCCCACCGGCGTAGCTCATCAGTTGCTTTGTATTGTGTACTTTGACAGCGAAATGTGGGCGGGGCACGCTAAGGTAATGCGCAACGATGAAGAAACGGGAATGCAATGACCGCGGAGTCGGCCGAAAAACTTTTTTCAGACTCGCTCTATTCTACGGAAACGGAAGGCACGAGCGAAGAACGGACGTCTGTCGCTGAACACCGCATCCATGGTGAGGTTCTGCGCATTGTGTTTGCCAGTGACGACGGTCGCCACGTGGTTATCCGCCTGCTGGACAGCAGCAACGTGGAGCAAACGCTCGTCGGGCCGCTGGCAGGCATTCTGGAAGGGCAGAATATTGAGGCCTGGGGGCGCTGGGAACAGCATCGGGAGTACGGCAAGCAGTTCCGGGTGGAGCGTTTCCGGGCACTGCTGCCGAAAAATGTCGAAGGGATAAAGCGGTACCTGGGCTCGGGGCTGATTCCGGGCATCGGGCCGGAATTTGCGAAACGGATGGTGGAACACTTTGGTGATGACACGCTGCATATCCTCGATCACGCTCCGGATCGTCTGAAAGAGATTGAAGGGCTTGGTGAAGAGCTTGGCCAGCAGGAGCCGGTTGCGCTCGCCGCCCGACAGGCGCGTGATCGGCGCGCGTGCCCGGTCGGGGCTGAACAGGAAGTCCTGCAGGTAGCTCATCGCGTGGCGCTCGCGCCCGTTGATCTCGATG
>CAJXKU010000061.1 GCA_913055945.1 uncultured Lentisphaerota bacterium
CAGTACTCCAACTACCCAAAGAGGACTGTTGCTGACTGTCGTTTGAGTTTTTCTTTGGGCTCCTCCAAGAGGCAAAGTCGTCATACTATCATGCCAAGATACTGAGAGGGTAAACATTATGTACGAAGCCTCGGATTTGAGAAAAGGCTTGAAAATCGAACTGGACGGCGATCCCTATGTCGTTACTGATTTCGATTTCCACAAGCCCGGAAAAGGACAGGCAAACTATCGCTGTAAATTGAAAAACCTGCGTACCGGCTCCACCACTGACAAAACATTCCGCTCCAGTGATCGCATCAATAAACCGGATCTGTTTGACAAACAAATGGTCTACGCCTACCCTGAAAGCAACACCTTCGTGTTCATGGATCCCAATACATATGATCAGGTTCCGGTACCTGAAGATCTGCTCGGCGAACGGAAATATCTGCTGAATGAAGACATGACTTGTACCATTACGCTTTACGAAAATGAACCGGTGGAGATCACACTTCCGAATTTTGTGGAGAAAAAGATAGCAAAAACTGAGCCGGGCGTACGCGGAGATACGGCAACCAACGTCACAAAACCAGCTTACCTTGATAACGGGTATGAGGTACATGTTCCGCTTTTCCTGAATGAGGGGGACATCATCCGCATAGATACCCGCACTGGAGAATACCGCGAGCGCGTAAAGAAAGGGTGAAGCGGGGGCAGAGAACATATGGGCTTTGCGCAGCCGAGTGGGTGCCCGGGACTCCATGAGTTGCAGGAAATGTGGGGCGAAGAGAAAAAAAAACTTCAACAGATGTCCCGGATACTCCACCAACGACACCACTTGCTGCAGGTTCTACGAGCGTGCTTCCGCGATAAGGGATTCTTAGAGGTTGAGACTCCTTCACTCATAGAATCACCTGCGCTGGAAGAACACATCGACGCCATCCCGGCCGAACACTGCTATCTTCGGACCTCGCCGGAGCTGCACATGAAGCGCATGCTTGCGGCGGGATATTCCCCTATTTTTCAACTGGGCCCCTGCTTCCGCCGGAAGGAAAGCGGCTCTCGCCATCATCCGGAATTTACGATGCTGGAATGGTACAGACAGGACGCAGAACTGGATCAGCTTATCGCAGATACGCAGGATCTGGTGCGTGACGCAGCCGAAAAACTAACCGGCAACCAGCATTTGACGCGCGGGCCGGGAAAAAAGATTTCTCTGGACCCCCCTTGGGACACAATGACTGTGGACCAGGCCTTCCAGCAGTTTGCTGAATGTCATTCTGTCGAAAGTGCCCTAAGTGACGGCTGTTTCGAAGAAATTCTGACGCAACAGGTAGAACCTTCGCTTGGCACAGTTCGTCCTTTGATCCTTCGAGATTTTCCGATTGAAATGGGCGGATTTGCTGAGAAGCACAACGAGAGGCAGGATCGCGTTCAGAATTGGGAATTATATATTGACGGTATGGAGATTGCCAATGCCTGTATTGAAGTAACTCGACATGCCGAACAGAATGCCCGCTTTCAGAAGGCTGCAACGGTCCGTCAACGGCAGGGCAGGCCTATCTACGCTGGTGACAACTGCTTTGAGGGTGCCCTGCTTTGCGAAGACCTCCCCTCTTGTGCCGGCATTGCTTTAGGTGTTGACAGACTTCTGATGGTGTTGAGCAACGCCGAAAGAATCCAGGACGTAAGGCCCTTCTGTGAATAGTACGCAAATGCAAGTTTCCTGAGAAAGGTTCCGGGAATTGCTTCTGAATTTTCACGGAAAAATTAGTGCCCGGAAACAGCCCGAATGGAAGAATGCGGCAGCGGTCGGACCTGCAGCGCTTCGATGGGGGCGGCTCAATCGTCTACTTCCCGGACGACGCTTCTTCTATTGTCTGACGGCCATCGTCTTTCTCGGCATTGCGTTGCGAATCACTGCGGGTTTAGAGATGGCTCAACTTTCCGCTGTTACCGACCCTCCGCATACAACAGACATGTCCACTTACAAAGAGCGGGCCCTTGACATCCTGAACGGAAACTGGCCTGATCATTTTTACTATCAGCCTTTCTATGCCAACGTCTTCCTCCCTTTGGTATTTGGGATTTTCGGCGCCGGTGTATGGGGAGTACTGGGGGTACACTCGCTTATAAGCGGAGCTACCATATGGCTTGCCGGTATAACCGGTGCACGGATGTTCGGAAAAACAGCAGGATTGGCCGCGGCGCTGCTCTTATGTTTTTACGACTTACATATCTTCTACACGCCTTTTCTTCTGATTGCCGTTCTGCAGACCTTCTGGCTGGTTTTACTTGTTTTCCTGGGACAGCGGTATGGCCGCAGACCAACATGGTGGGCTTGCGCCGTCCTGGGCCTTATCGCAGGACTCGCGACCCTTACCCGGGGAAATATCATGTTGCTTCTGCCGTGCTTTATAGGGGTGGTTTTATACTTCGACAGGCATCAACTCAGAAAGGCCATAGCCAAGGCTGCAATTCTGCTGGCGTTGTACTATTTGCCGCAGGTGCCTTTCGCGGTGCAGAACTACCAGTATCACGGCCGCTGGACCGGACCTTCTTCAGCACAGGATGCAGTGTTGGCCCTGGGAAACAATCCAGAGGCACCGCCCGGCGGATTGCTCTACACAGAGGCTTACAACCACTGGATGAGCTTGGCGGACAAAAAAAGCGGCGAAAGGACCCCCGTCTGGCGGCAGATGGCGCAGTGGTTACAACGGGAACCGCTGGCATTGCCCGAGCTGAAATTCCGTGCGTTTCTTCTCTTCTGGAATCGGCGGGAAGTACAAAAGCAGGTAGCCATGGAAATTCAGGGACGCGCAAGCAGGGTGATGCAGGCGCCGCTGATTCCCTTCAGTGTAATAGGAATCCTCGGACTCTCCGGTTTAGTCCTGGGGATAATCAGAAAAAGGAGAACAATATCTTTTTGGTTTCTCGTTAGTTGTCTTTTCTTATACATGGCAGGGTGTATCCTGTTCTATGTGCTCGCTCGTTTTCGTCTGCCCATCGTCCCGCTTTTGTGCTTGACTGGCGGCTTGACAGTACGCGAAACTCTCTACGTCACCGGGGCCGCGGTCACCGGCGCAAAGCAACAGTTCCGCCAGCGCGGCGAGCGATTGCTTTTGCTTTTGCTGTGTGCGTTTTTCTTTGTCGTCTCCGGTTATAGTGTGTATAGAAGCTACGCTGAGCAGATCGTCATGCGGTGGGTAAGGCCGCACGGCGTAAGAGTTCCGATGGGAAAAAAGACAAGGATTCATGACCATGGCCCACGAGAATACGGCGGGTGGTATCCGCATGCGATCACCTCCGAAGGGGTATCATTTGTCAAAATTTTTGATATTCAGGAATTGGATACTGAAAATCCCGATCAATTGACGTTAGAGTTTCCATTCTATTCATCTGACAGCACGAAAGTCAACGCACTCGTGCGCGGGCAGAAAGGGAGCAATCTGAAAGCTGAAGAATCATGGAAATTGAAGCCGGCCCCAAAAATACAGAAAAAACGCCTCGTCATACAAGACGTTCCGCCTTTACCGGACAGAAAGCTGCCTCTTCACATTTCCATTACTGCCGAGTCTTCGCAACCGAAGTTTTTCTTTGACCGACAGCGCTGGTATGCTCGGACAAAATTGGAAAAGGACAATAAAAAAGGCAATGCTCAGCTGGAGCATAATGCGGAAGCCGTCCTAACCTTGAGCATCTATCACGGTTCCGAAAAACTCTCCCGCGAACGGTCTTCCACCAAATAAAAGAGGAAGTTATGACAACAAAATACTACGTCGCGCTTGATCTTGGTACAAACTCGGTCATCCAGCTAACGGCGTTGGCTACTGAGCACGGAGCATTCGAAACCGTAGATGAACAGCTCCGTATTCCTCGGCTCGGGGAAGGACTTGCCGAAAATGGAGGCTTGAAGCCTGAGGCAATGGACCGGACATTGGACGCAGTGGCCGAGGTTTTGGTAAACGTAGAAGAAACAACCGAGCACGGCTGCGCGGTGGCGGCTGCTACGAGCGCTGTTCGTGAAGCGGACAACAGACATGCCTTTCTTGAGCGTTTTTCTGAACGCTTCCATTCATCTCCCTACATTATATCAGGACAAGAGGAAGCGCGCACCACTTTTCTCGGGGTGGCCAGTGATCAGGGTGAAGACACGGAAATCCTCAACATCGATATAGGCGGCGGCAGCACCGAATACGGGATAGGCAAGCGGGGGTTCTGTCGAGGTGCTGACAGTCTGCCGCTCGGTTGTGTGAAACTCACTGAGCGTTTCGGATTAGAGGGTGAATGTTCAGACGGGCAAATCCAACGCGCCTACGAGTATGCCAGGGAGGAGATAAGCCGCGTCGGGGAAGATATGAGTGAAAAGCGAATTCAGCAGCCGCCTGAGGTGTTGGCCAGTGGTGGGACGGCGACAACATACGCGGCATACAAGACAGGTGTGGCCCCCTATGAACATAAAACGATTCACGGGGTAAAAGGCGAACGTGGAGAACTCGCAGAGATTGTTGATACATTATGCCGGATGGATACATACACGCGGACGTGCGAAACCGGTATTTCAGTAGAACGTGCGCCGGTGTTGCCAGCCGGGCTGATCATCCTCATGGCCGTATTGGACCAGATAGGCTCAAAAAACTTCTCTGTTACGGCACGGGGATTACGCTTTGGACTGATCGTGCGTATGCACGCGGGCGAACTTACACCGACGTGGACCTGGTAGAACGTAATGTGAAGTGGTTCAGAGACAAACAGGCGGTAAAGAGGTTGACATCTATTCCAGCATAATATCTTTGTACGTACCGCCTGAGGGAATCATGGGCAATACGTGTTCCTCGTACTGGATATGGACATCGACCACAAACGGCCCCTCGACCTGGAGCATCTCCTTCAATGCCGGCTCCAGCTCTTCCGGTTTTCGTACTTCTCTGGCGGGGACTTCGTAGCCGCCGGCGATGGCTTTGAAGTTGGGATAGGGCCGGTCCACGTGTATACTGTGCATTAATGTATTGCCTCGACGGCTGCCGTAGAATCGGTCTTCCCACTGGGCCACCATGCCGAGATGCTGATTATTCAGGATTACACTCTTCACGCCAACGCCCTCGCAGTGGGCTGTCGCCAGCTCCTGGATGTTCATCTGGAAACTGCCATCTCCGTCAATATTTACCACCGTGGCGTCAGGGCATGCAATTTTCGCCCCTATAGCTGCGGGAAGGCCAAAGCCCATGGCCCCCAACCCGCCCGAGGTTAAAAATTGCCGTGGCCGCCGATAGTGATAGAATTGTCCAGCCCACATTTGATGCTGTCCAACCCCCGGCACCACAACAGCTTCCCCTTCCGTGAGTTCATAAATTTTCTCAATCACATACTGGGGTTGAATTTTATCTCTTTTCTTGTAGGTAAAGGGATACTTTTTCCGACAGCGTTTCAGTTCTTCTTCCCAGGGGGAGAAATCCTGCGCTGTTTTGCGCTCGTTAAGTCTCTTCAAGAAACTGCGGGCGTCGCAGTTGATCCCGATGTCCGCTCGTTTGTTTTTGTTTATCTCGCTTTGATCAACGTCAACATGAACAATTTTAGCTTTTGAGGCAAAAGTGTCGACTTTCCCGGTTACCCGATCATCAAACCGAACACCGAGGCTGAGCAGCAGGTCGCATTCATTGGCGGCGTAGTTCGCATAGTATGTCCCGTGCATGCCCAGCCACTTCATCGATAACTCGCTGTCTTCCGGAAAAGCGCCGATCCCCATCAGGGTGGTGACTACGGGAATGCGGTTTGTCTCGGCAAACTTCCGCAATTCCTCATGGGCCCCGGAGGTAAGGATACCTCCACCCACGTAAAGACACGGACGTTCACTGTTCTCAATTGCCTCCCACACCTGGTCAATTTCTGCGTCCGAAACTTCTGTGTTGACCCGATAACTGCGCATCTGAACTTTGGTGGAGAATTCCGGAACACACTTTTTCTGCTGGACATCTTTGGGCAGATCAATCACAACCGGACCGGGGCGGCCGGTTTGTACCAAGTGGAACGCCTCTGACATAATCGTTGGAATATCCTCTGGCTTTAAAACCAGATAGCTGTGCTTTACAATCGGCCGCGTCATGCCGATAATATCTGTCTCCTGGAAAGCGTTCTTTCCTATCAGATGTTGCGGAACCTGCCCTGTAATCGCTATAAGGGGAACAGAATCCATATAAGCATCGGTAATGCCGGTAACCAGGTTCGTAGCCCCGGGACCGCTCGTAGCCATGCACACGCCCACGTTTCCTGTTGCCCGAGCATAGCCTCCGGCTTCAAAAGCTGCGCCCTGTTCATGGCGCGGAAGCACGATGCGCATAGAAGCATCCTGTAGTCCCTGATGTAATTCCAGCGAGGCTCCACCAGGGTAGGCAAACAATGTGTTGACGCCGTGCTGCTCCAGGCAGCGCAAAACGATTTCAGCCCCACGCATGGGCTCGTCAGTACCGGCAGTATCGTTGTTGTTGTTGGAACTTTCCTTCTGTCCCATTCAGTATGGTCTCCGTAGAGGTTGTTCTGTTTTCGTTAATCACGCGATAACCCGTAAAAGCCCGCTCTCATGCCCCAATAGCGACTACCCCCTCCTCTCCACTACGGACCGTGCGCCTTTTGCTTCAGCGATACCGGATTCCTCCGGTAATGCACAACGCTATTATTGTCACGCACAGGCTGTGTCACCGGAAACTGGAGTGCTTTCCGCTGCACTCCAGCCGATTCGGGACACAGACGTATTGAATATCCCCTCTTTTCGCGGCCGCTTTAATGCTGGGGCAGAGCCACCGAGCATACCGTCTCCGCATTAACTTCCTGTTTTATCCTGTTAATGACCTTTCTGGGTGCCGCTTTATTAGTTTTCAGAACGGCTATACTCTTCTTACCGGACCGATCATGCGGACAACGGATGTCCTCAATATTCACATCCGCTTCCCCGCAAGCGGCTGTAATCGTGGCCAGCACGCCGGGCCTGTCCTCGTAGATGGCCAAGAGGCTGTAGCCCTGGGGGAGAAAATACAGTTGATCAAAGTCATTAATACGCGAAATGACGAGGTTGTTCTCCGTAATTGTGCCTCGGATACTTACACGCTGCATTTTCTCATCCCCCGCGAAGAGTTCAACGGTCATCGATTCACCGTAGTTCTTGCTCTCATCGGTGTCCCGGACATGTAGGTCGATATCGCGTTCTTTCGCGAAATCGGTCGCCTCTTCGAACTCGTCCTGAGACTCAAATTCGGGGGACGTGCCTGCTACAATCGGCGGCAACAACCAATCGCTGTATTGCTGGAGATCGCCGTAAAACGCGCATTCAACCCGGTTAACGGATTTATTGGATCCGAGCAAGTGACGTGCGACATACGCCAGTTGGAAAGCAAGTTCCTGGTACGCTTCATCCAGACCGTCGGGCACACTTTTGTTCACGACCCATTTGGTAACACCGTGTTCGGAATACGCCAGAAACTGTTCGGCCGCTCGCCGTGCTGCGTTCGCGTTGGCCTCTTCAGTGCTGGCCCCGAGATGGGGCAGCATCAGATCAGCAATATCGGCAACGCTCTTCTCTCCCGGTTCGTCGGAGGGATACACATCGTTACAGAAGCCGATTTCTTTCTCCGATTTCACCGCCCGGAGGTCGTCTTCGTTAATGATACCTGCCCGCGCACAGTTCACAAGGGTCGCCCGCGGCTTCATCAGTTCAAGCAGGTCCCGGTTTACCATGCCGGCTGTATCCTCGGTTTCGGGGACATGCAACGTAACAACGTCCGACTCCTTGAAAAGGGTTTCGAGATCTACCAGTTTTACACCGATTTTTTCAGCCCGGTTCTCCGAGATCACGGGGTCGTAGCCGAGCACAGTAACATCAAAGCCGGAAGTTCGTCTAGCAACAAGCTGCCCGATGTTGCCCAAACCGACAATGCCGACTGTCTTGCCGGTTAACTCACGGCCCATCAGCTTTTTCTTTTCCCATTCGCCTGCCCGGGTTGTGTTATCCCCCCGTACAAGATGGCGATAATGCCCAAGGACAAGCGCAACCACCTCCTCCGCGACTGCGTTTGCATTAGCCCCCGGGGTATTCATTACGTCTATGTTATTTTTGCGCGCGTATTTGGTGTCGATCGTGTTGTACCCTGCACCTGCACGGATAATCAACCGTAACTTAGGAAAGGCATCAATGATCTCAGGCCCGATTTTGTTGCTGCGGACTATCAGCGCCTGGGTTTCCGGATACTGTTTGGCCAGCTCCGTCAGTTCCGTATCCGGCTCCTGAACCACGTTTACGTTGTTGTTCTCCAGCATTTCTGCGGCAACGGGATTCAATTTTGTCGGAATAAGCACATTTTTCATAATCTGCTACCTTTCATTTTGTTTTTTTGTCTTCCCTCCACGCCATTGGCATCATTCTGCTCTCCGCCAGAAAATGCGGTGTGTACCATCTTGACCATAGCGCACCTGCAACAAACAAGGGTGACTGACGAGACAGGCAGAATGCTTGAACACCGAAAAACGCCGCCCCGACACGCCGGCGAATGCCGGCCGGTTTTTGTTCTTCGAAAACGCAACTTCCCTCGCATTTTGTCTCCCGCGCTCTCGGCGCAGCATCCATCGGTCATCTTATACTATGTCAGTTCAGGGATGAATTGCAATTCATACGGCTTGATTCGCATGATTGTCCGTGCTAAATTGTAACAAATATTCGGATTTCTCAGCGTTTATAGAGCACTTTGACCCCAGAGACAGAGTTGTGTCGGCGATGAAAGAATTGACGCACAAGCAGCAACGTATGTTGGATTTTATAGCGGATTTCACCGCGGAACAAGGGATGCCGCCCACAGTTTCTGAAATTGCCGAATCTTTCCGGATCCGTGGCCCCACCGCGTACGCACATCTTCGCGCATTACAGCGGAAAGGCTACATATCACGCTCCTCCAAGGCTAGGAGTTTAACCTTACGCCACACCGAGAAGCCGAAACACTTTTCACTGACATTGAGCGTGCCCGTGCTGGGACGAATAAGTGCCGGGTTGCCGTTGTTTGCTGAAGAACAGGTTGAAGAAACCTTACAGGTGGACGCCGGCTTTCTGCCGAGTAACGCACAGACAGAAGGCAACGTATTCGGGTTAAAAGTTCTCGGCGACAGTATGAGGGACGCCGGCATCCTTGACGGAGATATTCTACTAGCCAGGCACACCCAGATTGCTGACGATGGCGAAATCGTTGTGGCACTGGTGGAAAACGAAACAACGGTAAAGTACCTGCACCTGACAGAGAAAGGCGTAGAACTTCATCCAGCCAATCCCCAGTTTGCTACCCAGATTTACCCTCCGGACAGTGTACGGATCCAGGGTGTCGGGATCGGTTTGCAACGAACGTTTTAATAACGTACCGAGCTTTAACAGGCGGCGTTCCACCTAAAACACGCAAATTTAGGTTCAAGGGGGTCACCTTTCCCTAAAAACGGGTTCTCGAGGTTTCAGAAGCCCGTTTATCCGACTTCAGCACGTTGCTTTGCGGATTCTACAAGTTCCTGAAACGCTTCAGGATCATTCACAGCCATATCTGCCAACGCTTTCCGATTCAGCTCAACACCCTGTTGGCGCAGGCCGTACATAAACCGGTTGTACGTAAGACCGGCTTCACGACAAGCGTTGTTGATGCGGGTCGTCCATAGACGACGATATTCACGTTTCTTCTGCTTACGGCCGACAAAAGCGTTCGCTTTCGAATGGTTGACGGCGGTATACGCCTGGCGTATGAGATTTTTTCGCGACCCACGGAAACCCCGGGCCTGTTTTAAGGTTTTCTTTCGACTTTGGCGGGAGACGACACTGTTTTTCGTCCGTGGCATTGCCAGTTTCTCCTTTTATCATCCTTGAAAAATATCTCGGTTTGGTTCAGTAGGTACGGCTCATCTTGCAAACAAGCCCTCATACCAGGATTAAAGGCCGTAGGGAGCGGAGGCACGTACCCTTTCGTGGTCTGCTTTCTTCACTTCAACCTGACGGCCCAGGCGCCGTCTGCGTTTCGGCGATTTCTTGCGCATTAAGTGCCTAGCATTCGCCTGGTTCCGTCGAAACTTCCCAGTGCCGGTCTGCTTAAATCTTTTAGCCACACATTTTCTTGTTTTCTGCTTAGGCATTCTTACTTCTCCATTATTTTGATCGTGGTCATTCCGAATCGTCTGTATTCCTGTATAGGTTACGCCGCACCCGTTGCATACACATGAACCTCGCCCGCGCAACTATTTCTGTGACAGGGGCGAGATCATCATGGACATCACACGTCCCTGCTTGGCGGGTGACTCGGCTGAACCGTATTCGCTGATGTGCTGACGAACCTGTTCCAGCAACTCATAGCCGAAATCCGTGTGCGCCATTTCTCTGCCTCGGAAAAACAGAGAAACTTTTACTTTACAGCCTTTCTGCAGGAAGCTCTGGATATGGCTGACTTTCGTGTTGAAGTCATGTTCCTCTGTATTTAAATGGAACTTAACTTCTTTGACCTTATTTTTGCCTTGTTTCTTCTTGGCCTGTTGGTGCTTCTTGTTCTGCTCGTACTGGTACTTGCCGTAGTTCATCATCCTGCAGACGGGGGGATTGGCTTGCGGGGCGACCAGCACGAGATCCAGTTCGTTCTCCTGGGCCCGCTGGACCGCGTCTTCAAACGCTACAATTCCCACCTGTTCGTTATCCTTATCGACAAGTCTTACCTGTTTACCTGAAAGTCGTCGATCTCCATCTTTTACAACCCGTGCGATACGTACAACTCCTTTTTCTCTTGTTTACATCTTCATCATGAAAGGAACGACAAGGCGTTAAAAATCAGTATGGTACGATAGTGCCTGAATCCGGAATCGTCCAATCGTATCCTCCAGGACACAGGTTATTCGCCAGCTTTTGCCTTCTCTTCGAGCTGTTGCAGAAATTCGTTTACGCTGCACTTACCCTCTTCTCCGTGTTTTCTTGACCGAACGGCCACAAGAGCATTTTCTTCTTCTTCAGCACCGACAACCAGCATGTATGGGAGGCGCGCGTTCCGCGCCTTTCGTATTTTCGCCCCCACGGTATCGTCATCCGCGTCCACATCCGCCCTCACGTCAGCAGCTCTTAATTCGTCTTTCACCTGCCGCGCATACGAAAGATAGTTCTCGCCCACCGGGAGAACACGCACTTGTTCCGGGGCTAACCACAAGGGGAATGCCCCTGCATAGTGCTCCAGCAGAATCCCGAAAAACCGCTCGAGCGAGCCCAGGAGTGCCCTGTGTACCATGTAGGGACGATGCTTGTTGCCGTCAGTCCCCACGTAGGTCATATCGAAGCGTTCCGGAATATTAAAATCGAACTGGATGGTGCTTGTCTGCCATTCTCTACCTAAGGCATCCTGGATTTTTAAATCTATTTTAGGTCCGTAGAAAGCACCTCCGCCCTCTTCGACTTCGCATTGCAGGCCGACGGCCTCAACAGCGTTTTCCAACGACTGCCGGGCCTCAGTCCAGGCATCGGCTTCGCCCACCGCCTTGGAGGGCTGGGTGGCCAAATAAGCTTTAATGTCCTGAAAACCGAATGCCTGCCACATCGAGATGCTGAAATCCAGCACTTTGCGGATTTCATCCTCTACCTGTTCGGGGGTGCAGATGATATGGGCGTCGTCCTGAGTAAAGCCGCGCACCCGTAAGAGTCCATGCAGAACACCGCTTTTTTCATATCGGTAGACAGTTCCCAGCTCTGCCCAGCGTAAGGGGAGCTCTCTATAGGAACGATTGCGGGACTTGTATACCTGGATGTGAAAGGGGCAGTTCATGGGCTTCATGTAGTAGTCCTGTTCATCGATCTGCATGGGCGCATACATGGAGTCGCTATAGAAGTCCAGGTGGCCGCTTGTCTTCCATAAGTCCGCCTGGCCGAGGTGCGGCGTATAAAGCAGTTCGTAACCGTTTTTATAATGCTGATCCCGCCAGTACGACTCGATAATATGCCGCACCAGCGCACCTTTCGGATGCCAGCAGATAAGGCCGGGACCGGCGCCACTGTTTACACTGAATAGATCAAGCTCCTTTCCAAGCCGGCGATGGTCCCTTTTTCTGGCTTCCTCAAGGTGCTGGATATATTTTTTTAATGCCTTTTTATCGTGGAAGGCCGTTCCGTAGATGCGCTCAAGCATCGGATTGCGTTCGTCCCCCCGGTAGTAGGAACCGGCCACGGACAGTAGCCTGAACGCTTTTATCTGGCCGGTATGTTCCACATGAGGGCCGCCACACAGGTCCGTAAATCCGGCCGTCTCGTAAAAGGTGATCTTCTGCCCTTCGGGAATATCTTCCAGTCGTTCAACTTTGTATTTCTGCCCTTGTTCTTCAAGGAATTGCCTTGCTTGCTCGCGGCTCATCTCCTTGTATTGGAAGGGATGCTGTTCCTTAATAATACGTTGCATCTCTTCCTGTATACGGGGCAGATCATTTTCTCCCAGACGTCCTCCCGTGTCAACGTCATAGTAGAATCCGTCTTCAGTGGCAGGGCCGATATCAAATGTCGTCCCTGGAAAAAGATTGTTAATGGCAGCAGCCATAATGTGCGCTGCGCTGTGGCGGATTGTCGTCAGGTCATAGTTTGCCATACATTCACCTTCGTTCACGTTTTAGAGGTCGAAGACATTAGGCGCATGCTTTTCCGGTCGTGGAGTTTCATCCTGATGAAACGCGCGAGCTGCGCTGTTGTGAAAAGTGCTCTCAAAGCATCTCCTCTCAGCTGAGGGATCCTTTTGTCGAAGGCACTTCATTCCGCCCGCTTTCCTCGTGTATTTCTGCAGCCTGAGATAACGTCCGGCCTGTTGCTTTAAAAAGTGCCTCAAAAATATGGTGCAGATCTTCACCGTATCGAAGCTCCACATGCAATGTTATTGCAGCTTTGTTCACGAATGCCTGGAAGAAATGCTTAAATAGCGTAGCCTTTACTCCCCCTGCAGTCCCGGAGATCGGGACTCCGTGATATCCCAGGAACGGTCGACCGCTGATATCCACTGCTGTTTGCATTAAGGCTTCATCCATCGGCAGAAGCACGGAACTGAACCGAACGATTCCGCGTTTTTCCCCCAAACTATCCCGGAAAGCTTCGCCAAGGCTCAGCCCAGCATCCTCAATCACATGATGCGGATCCACCTCCAAGTCGCCTTCAGCGCTGAGGTTGACGTCGAAGCCCCCATGACTGGTAAAAGCCTCGCACATATGATCAAAGAACGGAACACCGGTAGAGACTCTTGCCTCACCGCTTCCATCCAGATCAAGCTGCACCGTTATCTTCGTTTCGTTCGTCTCTCTTTCAATCCGGCTTTGTCTTGTTGTCATCGGGTTATCTCCCTGCAGCTGCAGTGTTGCATGCTTTCCGCTAAACGCGGTAACTATACCTATTTTCTGTTGTGGATCAAGATCGAAGCAGCTTCATCGGCTCAGCCGACGAGGTGCTTGAGTTCTTCTCTTTTCCGGCGAAGTGCAGCCCCTTCCATTAAAAGTTTGCGGGCCTGCTCCGGGTCTGTCTCGTGCCTCATCTGCTCTTCCACTGATTGTGCCCGACGCTCCAGATACTGCTCTTCCAGGCGTGTGAGACAATCATTCATTGCCTTGAACAGTTTCTGGCGTCGACTCTCGGCTTCTTCCTGCGAGATATCCGATTTTTCGGGATCCAGCCCGGAAAAACGGGATTCCGCCATCAAACGACCTATAGCAGGGACAGACATGAATTGGGCGTCGGCGCGAACCGATCGTAATGCATCCTGCCACCCCAGTTCCAGGGTAGCAGTCAACATTTTCTCCAAGGCTTTCCCACATTCAGAGGTGCTGATCCTGTCTGAAGAGAGGCGTTCGGCCAGATGTTCACTGATTTCCGGAAAATGCAGGACGAGATCAAGCAACGTTTTTTCTTCGTTGCCTTCGAAGACGGCAGTATCCCCAGCTTCACGGGAATCCGCAGTACCAGAAGCAGACGAAGATGCTGAAGAAGCGAAAGTGCTCCGCCGTTGCTGGCTTTTTGAAGATTTCAACTTTTCGGAAAGGTAATCAAAAACGGCATCTTCGGGCAAGTGCAACGCCTTACTCAACCACTGACAACGGGTGGCCCGCGTAACAGTATCGGGAATAAAGGAAAGGACGTCGAGCATTTCTTTAGCCAGCGCTGTTTTTCCTTCCGGCGATTCAGTGGAATGGCGTTCTTTACCGTTTCTTAAGAGGAAGTCGAACGCATCCTCTGGTTCGCCTGCAATTTCCTGTAATTTGCCGGCTCCTTTATCCCGGAGAATGTTGTCCGGATCCTCTCCGGCCGGCATAATGGCTACACGGGCCCGGAGATTATTGGAAAGGGCAACCTTTATGCTGCGATAAGCTGCTTTAAGGCCTGCCGCATCTGCGTCGAACGCGAATACCACGGTGTCGGTATAACGGTTGAGAATCCGGGCGTGCGAATCGGTGAAAGCTGTGCCCTGGGGCGCTACCGCATAAGGCAGACCTGCTCTGTGGCACGCGATAACGTCCAACTGACCTTCGCACACAAGCGCACATCCATGCTGTTTAAATTCACGCCGGGCTTTGTAAAGTCC
>CAJXKU010000062.1 GCA_913055945.1 uncultured Lentisphaerota bacterium
AAAGGCCGGAACATACCGGAGACAAAGTCTCGCCGCGGGGTGTCAGGGCGGCTGCGCCGCCCGGCGGGTTGGCTCGTGAGTGAAAAGCCGTTCGGCGTGAGGTGAATTCTCGGGTTTTGACGTAGGGCCTGTGACAGGATAAAGTTTCGTAATTTATCCGAACGCGTGGGGAAGCGAAAACTTGAAAATGAGGCGCCGGACTATTATTTTAATTAGTACGATCGGGAAAATCGAGAAATAGCCGCGAGGGCATCGTTGATATGGGATGGAATTACACAGAAAAAACGCAACAGCTTTTTATGAATGCCGTCCAGGGGAAAGAAGGAACGCACATGGGGGAGATCGAAAACCCTGACGGACTCGGCGAATACGGAAGCATTGTCTGCGGCGATGCACTCCGATTCACATTCCGGGTGAAGCGGCATCCGGAAGATCCGCGAAAAGATGTGATCACCGAAGCACGCTACCTCACCTTCGGCTGCACTTCGGCCATAGCCTCCTCCGAAGCTTTGTGTTCCCTGGTCGAAGAGAGGGGATGTACGCCGTTAGATGCGCTGAATATTACGAATCAGGATCTCGTGGACTACTTGGGAGGGCTTCCTTCCCAGAAAATTCACTGTTCGGTCATGGGCGCCGAAGCGTTGGAGGCGGCTGTGTTCAACTGGGCTTCAAAACGGGGGGTGAGCACTTCCGAACTGGGCATAGATCCGCACACCGACGAAGAGAAAAAGGGCCGCGTGGTATGTCATTGCTTCTCGATTACCGAGCCCTATCTCCGCCGCAAGATCCGGGAACTGAATCTGAAAACCATCGCCGACGTCACAAACGCCACAAAGGCCGGCGGCGCCTGCATGTCATGCCACTACCAACCCGGGGGCCTGAAAGATCTCCTGGACGAAATCTGGGGAGAGGAAGAAACCCACTTCAAAGAATCCCCTACGCCCCCGGAGCCAGCGGAAACAACAGAGGCCGAGCCTCAGGAAGGCATGTCATTCTATAAATTCTGCAAACAGGTCGAGACGACAGTCGATAACGACGTACGACCGCTGTTGCAGAAAGACGGGGGAGATATCGAAATTGTGGATATCAAGGACAAACTTGTTTACTGCCGGCTCAAAGGCGCCTGCGAAGGCTGTGCCGGTGCCGGAACAACGCTGAAAATGATGGTGGAAAGCAAACTAAAAGAGCAGGTGACGGAAGACCTCCGGGTCATAGCTGTTTAGGCATGAACCACGCAGCACAAAATTGCAGCTTCGACACGCCGTCCTGCATGTACAACAATAAATGCACCGCGAAATTACAGCTTTACATGCGGCAACGGAAGCGAAACGTAAGCGCGTGAAAGCGCGAAAAAATGAGAGAGGGAGGCACACCTGATGGGGATTGTCTACGCAGACAATAATGCAACGACCGCTATCGCTCCGGACGTTTACGAGTCGATGAAACCGTATCTGACGGACGAATACTTCAATCCAAGTTCCATGTACGGTCAGTCCAGCGGACCTGCCGAAGCAATAAGCACCGCGCGCACCCAGGTGGCGAGTTTGTTGAATGCGGATACGAGCGAGGTTTTTTTCACATCCTGTGCAACCGAAAGCAACAATACGGCTCTCCGCGGTGTGGCCAAGGCCAATCCGCAGCGCAACCACATTATCACCACCGAGGTGGAGCATCCGGCCGTACGGGAAGTCTGCTTCGAGATGGAGAAAGACGGTTACGAGGTGACCTATCTCTCCGTGGACAACGAGGGCAGGCTCGACACTTCCGAATTCGTCCGGGCGCTGCGTTCCGACACCCTGCTCGTTACAATCATGCATGCGAACAACGAAACCGGAGTCATCTTTCCGATTGAGGACCTCGCTCGAATCACGAAAGAGACTGATCCCCGGATCGTTTTCCATTCAGACGCCACCCAATCACCGGGAAAGTTATCCCTGGATCTGCGGCACGTGTTCACTCATGTAGACCTGCTGTCGCTCTCCGGTCACAAGCTCCACGCCCCCAAGGGCGTGGGCGCCTTGTACGTCCGGGAAGGCACGCGGATCCGTCCTTTCATGAGCGGCGGCCACCAGGAAGGCGGTTTTCGGGCGGGCACCGAGAACGTGCCCCACATCGTAGGCATGGGGCGCGCGTGCGAGCTGGCACTTGACCAATTGACAAACGAACAGGATCTTTCCCACTTGCGAGATCGCCTGGAGAACGGCATAGAGCAGAGGGTTCCCTACGTGGATGTAAACGGTAAGAACGCACCGCGCCTGCCCAATACGCTCAATATCGCCTGTCATTATGTGGAGGGTGAGGGAATCCTTTACCAGCTTGATGACGCGGGCATTTGCGTTTCCAGCGGTTCAGCTTGTACCTCCGGTTCGCTGGAGCCGTCGCACGTGCTCAAAGCGATGGGCGTTCCGTTCACGGCCCTACACGGCTCGGTCCGTTTCAGCCTGAGCCGATATAACACCCGTGACGAAGTTGATTACATCCTGGAGGTGTTTCCCGACATTATTCACAACCTGCGGCGGCTCTCCCCTTACTGGGACGAGCGCAGTAACCAGCCCAGGTCAGAAAACGCGATGTCCACCTGATCCCGGTTCAGCCGGAGCCCCACTTACACCTTACAACGGCTGTCCGGGAACGAGCGTGAACTTCGTGCCAAACCAGTCCGATTACGAGCCTGATACGCGAAATCGTGTCCGGACCTCCGCACAACCTGTGTGTGAGACAGGGTATGGTCAGTCATTCACCGAATGCCATATGTTGTGGCCTTTTCCTGGTGGTACTTCCATATCGCAGAGAATCTCGCCGCCCCAAGGGGCGGCTTACCAAAGCTGTACCAGGCTACAGCCACTCCAGAGATCGGCGTCGCCGATCGGTATACTGAGGTGAAGCATCTCTCGGCGTGTCGGCGGCCTGTCCCGATCGCCGCAGACGCATCGGGACCACTCCAGAGATCGAGCCCGAGACTTTATAAAGGTCGAGATCTTGCGACCTCGTCGATCAATTGCAAACTGACGCCCTGCGCTGACAAGCCGTACGCGCATTATGTTGCGTGAACGCCCTGTTTTACTACAGATTTTTCGGTGATGCGAACGAATGCAGCGTTTTTTGCAACATAACACCGGCCACCCCATAACTCACTTCGAATAACATCCTGAACGTCTGAGTCGACAGGTTTGAGGACGGCGGTCCGCCGCCGTTTTCATACCGAGGCTCTGCGCTGGATAACGTCCGAAGACTCTTGCGTAGTTGTATGGTGGAAGGCCAACGGCCCGAGCTCATATTCAGCTCAGGGTGGAATTCCGGACCGCTCTGCGGGCCGGATGGAACCCTGGGAGCTGATACCCCAAAAAGATATCGCGCTCTGAAAGCGTGCCTCATTTCCTCGTCCACGCGAGTCTCCTCTGCATAGTCAAGGGCTATAGTAAGGAAATAGACATCAGTACCGCATGGGAACGACAGACGTTCAGCCCTGTCGGACTCTTGAGAAAGAAGGCTTTCGCTCGAGCTGGCATCTCATGCCCGCCATCGCCGGAAAATTTTCGCGATTCTGCCTGAAATTTCGAGGATAACTGAGAGGAAACGAGGAACTCATATATGAACTCATCACAGAACGAAGAGCTGGTCCGCCGCGTGAGAGACGCGCACGAGCGCATCACCTCCGAGATCCACAAAGTGATTGTGGGTCAGGATGAAGTCATCCAGCAGATCATTTACGCAATGCTCTCCAACGGCCATGCGTTGCTGGTCGGTGTACCCGGGCTGGGAAAAACACTGGTAGTCAAAAGCATTGCCCAGGTATTTTCGCTCAGTTTTAAACGGATTCAGTTTACGCCGGACCTTATGCCGGCGGACATATACGGAACAGAAATCATGGAAGAAGATCCGGCCACCGGCAAGCGGCATTTCCGGTTTGCCCAGGGCCCGATCTTTTCGAACCTCATTCTTGCGGACGAAATCAACCGCACGCCCCCGAAAACGCAGGCCGCGCTGCTGGAAGCGATGGAGGAGAGGCATGTCACAGCAGGTGGGCATACGCACGCTTTGGACGATCCGTTTTTCGTACTGGCAACGCAGAACCCTATAGAGCTGGAAGGTACGTATCCATTGCCGGAAGCGCAGCTCGATCGATTTTTATTGCAGGTGACGCTGGACTACCTTTCACCAGAACAGGAAGAACAGATGGTCTCCGCTACCACTTCGGCCGGGACAGAAGAACTCCGGACACTTTTCTCCGGTGACGAAGTGATTCAGCTGCAACAGATGGTACGGGAGGTCCCGGCACCGCAGAACGTCGTTTCGTACGCTGTACGTCTGGTAAGTGCAACCCGGCCCGACAGCCGGGAAGCGCTGCAAACGGTACAGGACAACGTAAGCTGGGGGGCAGGCTCCCGGGCCTCACAGGCGCTGATCCTGACGGGCAAGGCCAGAGCGTTACTTCACGGTCGGTATAACGTAGCGTGCGAAGACGTGCGGGAACTTGCCTTGCCGGTGTTGCGTCACAGGGTATTGACGAATTTCCATGCCGACGCTGAAGGGATCAGTGCCACCGACATTATCCCGGAAGTGGTGGAGAAAGTTCCTGAATAAATGCGCGGGAATCTTCGGCGGAGTTACTTATACACTTATAGTGCGGTAACCCATTTGTCGACAAAAAAACGCACATGTGGTCGCACGCGTAGAATCGAACACACAGTTTATGCCTGCACAGGATTCAACATCATACCTCCTTACACCGGAACAGCTGGCGAATATTACGGATTATTCGCTCTTGGCAAGGATCGCTGTACACGGTCTTTTACCCGGTTTACATCGAAGCGCTTATCCGGGCGGAGGCTGTGAGTTCCGCCAGTATCGGAACTACACACCCGGCGACGACCTGCGCAACGTGGACTGGAAACTGCTGGCGAAACACAACCGCTATTACACGAAAATATACGAAGATGAGACGAATGTAAACTGTTTATTCCTGCTGGATGCAAGCGGCTCGATGGGCTACAAGGGAACGCGGAGCCCCTGCTCGAAGCTGCATTACGCGGCAACGGCCGTCGCTGTGCTGGCCTATCTGGCTTTACGTCAGGGCGATCGCGTAGGCCTGGTCGCCTACAACAGCGTTGGGCCTGACGGCCTCAAGACCAACCGTTTTCAGGTGAATGTCCCCCTTTCGGGAAACAGCGATCAGCTTTACCGCCTCTCGGCGAACATGCAGCGGTTGACCGCCCAGGGGCAGGCCTGTCACGAAGAGGCGCTCAACTATGCTGCGCAGAAAACCGGCGGGAAAAGTATGATCGTTGTGCTGTCGGATTTTTTGGAAGCGGAAGACAGGATAAAGCCGCTGCTTAAGCGCATCCGGACCGCGCAGAACGACTGCATTGTCCTGCATGTACTGGACGATGACGAGATTGATCTGCCTTTCGACCAGACCACCCGCTTCTGCGACAGCGAGTCGGGAAACTCGGTAATTACTTCCCCGCCTCAGGTACGGGAACACTACACGCTGGAGATGGAAACCTTCCTGCAGGAGATCCAACGCGGTTGTAGAGAAGCGCAAATCGACTACTTAAGAACGCAATCTTCGCAGGACGTGGCCAACATCCTGGCCGCGTATCTGCACCACCGGAGATCGAGCTACTCATGCTGAATTTTGTTTATCCGGCATTCTTGTGGGCAGGGGCCGCTCTAACGGTACCGCTCGTGCTGCATTTACTGCGGCGACCGGTGTCTGTCCACCTGGTGTTTCCCAGCATCCGCTTTATCCGAAAAGGACCGCTGCCGCATACAGGCCGTCGTCGCCTGCAGGATGTCCTCCTGCTACTGCTGCGTCTGCTTATGCTTGCAGCGGTGATCCTGGCTTTTGCTCAACCGGAATGGCAATCCTCTGGCGCAAAGGACGCCGCCGCAACAGCAGAAGAGGAGAAACAGCCCGCGGGGGGCGTGTTTTACGTAGACGCGTCAGCAAGTATGAGCGGGAGGGATTCTTTCCGGAAAGCAACGGATAACATAAACCGTATCCTGGAGCAACATGCCGGCGCCCCCTTCGGACTGGTCGTGTACGGCAAAGAAGAACGGGTAAAGGTACCGCCGACGGCAAAGCACGAAAAAATCCGGAATGCGCTGCGGAACACTTCGCCAAGCTTATTTGCCGGCAAGCATGCAGCGGGACTGCGGCAAGCGGTGGAGCTGTTGCCGGGAAACGGATCCCCGCGGCTTTATATCGTATCAGACTTCCAGCAAACCGACTGGCAGCTGCAGGATCCGCCCGAACTGCCGCCTCGAGCGAAACTTCAATTTATCGATGTTTTCCCCGAATCGCCTTCCAACGCCGGGATTGTCCGCGTGAGCTCAACGGCACTTCCGGAAGGAGGGCTCCAGCTTATGGCCGAAGTGCTGAACTACGGGGACCAGTCCACGTCCAGACAGATCCGGCTCGATGTCGGCCGTACGGTCGTAGAAAAAAAGGTTGAGCTGTCCCCGCATGAGCGTAAACGTGTGAATCTTACTTCCCGGGAAAAGCTTCCGTCAAAAGGCAAAGTCCGGTTGAATGACGATGATGCGTACACGCCGGATGACACCTATGCCGCCTGGCTGGGCCAGGCGCCGCCTATCCGGATTCTGGCGGTTGTTCCGTTCAATAAGGAACCCTCGAAGGAAAACGAATTGTTCTTTGTACGTAAGGCCTTTTCGGTCCGGAATAAATACGATCCCTACCAATACAGAGTAGAACCGGTCAGCGCCGAACTTTTCTTCTCCACAGACCTCAGTGATTATCAGGGCATCGTTTTGATGGGGGCAGGAGGTTACCTGCGGGACAGAGGCTTTAAGAAGATCGGGAACTTTTTGAACAACGGTGGCGTGGTATTCTCTACGCCGGGCCGCGCAGCGACTCAGCAGCTGTTGAAATTGCGCCGACAAAAGCTGCTTGACATTCAGCATAACGGCCGGCAAAACGTGTCGGTAGGAGGGGATGCTGTATATATAAATCAACTCAACGACGACACCGTATTAGCCGATGCCTTCCCTGACCCGCATGATACGGATCTGTTCCTTTTTCCGATCCGGCGCTACCTGAGATTGGCACCGAGCGATGAGATAGATACGCTATTGAAAGCAGGGGAAAATATGCCCATCCTTATGAGCAGATCATTTAAAGCAGGCGGCAAGTTTTACCTCAGTGCCGTCGGCTTCACCCCTGAATGGAGCGATTGGCCGTTGAGTTCTTCTTTCTTACCCGTGTTGCGGGAGACATTTGCCCCCGATCGGCTGAAGCGGTATTCACCAGTGAAACGAATCAACTGCGGTGCCCAAGTTGCGCTTCCGCAAGAGGCGGACCGCTCGAAGAAGTCCGGATCGGAATTCCTTGATACGTCCGAACCCGCTGTGGAAGTCGTGGCCGAACAGCCGTACGAAATCAACGTGCCGCGATCGGAGTCCGTGCTGCGGCAGCAATCCAGGATCCGGTTGCGGAAAGAGTTGTCGCCTCAAGAAGGAACATCGGCAAACGTACGCGGACAGGCCGTGCAGGACGTTCACCGGGAGGCCGCCGCCGACACCGCCGCGCTTTGGCCCTATTGTGCGATGGCCGCAGCATTGTTGATCCTGGGCGAGATGTTTTTCCTTACCCTCGGTTCAGCGAACGGCGGGAGGCAGACGTAATCTTCCCGCAGCGATGGGCGATAGGTCACACTGTCAAAAAGGAACATTTTACACAGACTGAACAGAAACACGACAGCACAAATCGTTGTTAAATTGTAGGATCAATGACCACCTGAGGAGTGGCGAAAACCCAATGCCTGAACAGGAACCCACACAGCATATCACTGAACGCCTCAAATACACGCGTAAACGCCTGTATCGCAGGCAGACTGTACCCGTTTGTGTGTATACGCTGGGGTTTGTCGCGTGCGCTTTGCTGCTGCTGGAAGCGGTAAATCGGCTGTCCCCCCTCAAGGAACACACGGCAGCGGCAGTAATTTCGCTTATACTGGCGGGCGGGGCGCTTTACGTTCTTTCCGGGTTGATCCGAGTACTGTTTTACGGGCCTTCAATACACCAGCTCGCATTACGTATCGAACATGCCTGTCCGGCGTTTATGGACTCTTTTATGGCGGCCACAGAAGCTGAAATGAAGCCGAACTCGGAACGAGGTGTACTGGAGAAAACGCTGGTGCAGAACATCTATAGGGATACCGAAAATCTCGATCTTACAAGGCGTATCCTTCCTGCTGATCTGAAAGGCCGATACTTAATAACCATGGCGGTACTCTTTGGCCTACTCGCCGCACTTGCGTTCAACACGGCGAGTTTCCAGAAATTCCGGTTTCAGTTTTCTCAATATGCCGGTCTACATGTTTCCGGCCTCGAAGTTCGCCCGGGCAGCGCGGATGTGGCGAAAAACCGGGATGTTTCCGTGCATACTCGGGTACTTCGCTGGCAGAATAACGCCTCTATCCGTTACAAAAGAGAAGGGGAAGGATGGCAACGTTCCCCCATGAACCGCAGCAGTAAAGCGGATAACGAGTTCCAGTTTACGTTCTACAATGTAAAAAGTCCGCTGACGTATCAAGTGAGCACGCCCTCCCTGGAATCCCCTGAATACCGTCTCACCGTGTACAAACCACCGCGGCTGAAAAACTTCGTCTGTCGGCTGGATCCGCCTGATTACACCGGCAAAGACAGGCGTACCATTGAACATTTAAAAGATGTATCCGCCCTGGAAGGAACGGAGGTTCACCTGCAGGCTGCGATGAATACGGACGGAACCGTTTTTATGGCCGAAGAAGATTCCAGAGAACGGTTCTCCACCGCCGCTAAAGACCAGGCGCACACGCTCTCCTTCACACTCCGGCAGGATCGCACGTTCTCGCTGCTTTTACGCGATAGAGAAGGCCACAAGCATAAGACCAAGGAAATGCAGATCGAATGCAGTCAAGATATAGAACCCGCCATCAACCTTGTCAGGCCCGCGGAAGACGTCGTCCGCCGACCGGACCGGAACGTCTTACTTAAAGCAGCAGCAGGTGATGACTTCGGAATTACCCGGGTCCAGATGGTATACACGGTCTCCGGCGGAAAACAACACACAGTTGCGCTGTATCCCGAGGAATCCGGAGATGACCAACCCAGTCAAGCCGACTACCCGCAGGATCTGAAGGTGCAGCACAAGCTTGATCTTTCGGCCGCAGGTGCATCAGAGGGTGCAGTCGTCTCCTACTTTTTCGAGGCAGTGGACAACCGTGAACCGGAGCCTCAGAAAAGCCGCTCCGAAGTCTATTTTATCGAAGTTCGCCCCGAATTCGAGTCAGAGAAAGGCAAAAAGGAAAGCCAAGGACAGAAAAAGACAGTGGAAATTCAGAAACTTATAGCCGAGACCAAACGCCTTATCCGGCTTACGTATCGGGCTCAAAGCGGCCAAGAGCAAGAGACGAAACAGGTCAGGCAAAAACTCGCCACCGGCCTCGCAGATCTGAAAACGCAGGCGTCAAAAATGCTCGGGAAGATGAAGAGCGCCATCCCCCGGGGAGACCCGGAAGAATACAGTGTTGTAAAGGCGTTCAACAGTGCCCTCGAGCAGCTTGATCAGGCCGCTGCCTTTGTCGATGCGGGGGCGTTTTCTTCCGCCATTTCCTCCGAGGAGAACGCCCTCAGTACATTCACCAGTATCGCGCAGATGATTATGAAAAATCAGAAGCAGGCAAGCGGCGAAGGCGGTAAAGGCCAACAGCAGCAGAAGAAGAAGTCCGCCGAACAGAAAAAGAAACGCTCATCCCGTAAGAAATCGAGCTACAAAGAGCAGCGGCAGAAACTGAAACAGGCCCAGAAGAAGCTGGAACAATTGGCAGAGAAGCAGGAACGCTGGAACAAGCAGACGAAAAAGTTTCTGGATACCAAGCTCAGCGAAACGGAAAAACGAGAACTGATAAATACAGAAAAGCGCAATCGCAACGAGCTTGAACAGGTGACAAATCAGATTGCCCCGGAAGAGACAGACGCTGACGCTCTTCGACGAAAACTGGAAGAAGCAACGGACGCTATGGATAAAGCTGCAGGTTTGTTGAAAAAAGACAGAAAGCAACCTGCGTATTCACGCGGATTTCATGCAGAACAGCAGCTGCAGTCCGCTATAAATGACCTCCGGGAAAAACGCCGGAGGCTGGCGGCAAACCGTTTACAGGCGTTGGCAAAAGCCACGCAACGCAGCGCAGAAG
The DNA here is from genome assembly GCA_913055945.1 of uncultured Lentisphaerota bacterium. Lineage (GTDB taxonomy): Bacteria > Verrucomicrobiota > Lentisphaeria > Oligosphaerales > CAJXKU01 > CAJXKU01. The sequence continues at coordinate 10,200 of CAJXKU010000062.1, forward strand.
CTCAGCGTAAGGCGGCCGATAAAAGCCGCGAAGCTGCCCAGAAGAAGAAGGATGTACCGGACAAAGCTCTGAAGAAAATGAAAAAAGACCAGAAAACGCTGAAGGAACAGACAGAAAAACTTCTCCGGAAAAGCCGTCAAAGCGTCGATTCACTCCGGAAAGATTATCCCCGGGCGGCGAAAGCCCTGCAGTCAAGCCTGGAAAAGGTTAAGAACCGAAATGTACAGCAAGACATGAAAAGAGCACAGAACGCTTTGAACTACAGCCTCTTTAAACAGGCGAAAAAACATCAGACCGACGCTGCCAACGCATTACGTGATTTTTCCGGAAAAATCCGGGAAGCGGCTAACCGTTTGCCCAGTGTTTCCCCGGAAGCCCTCGCCGACGCAATGCAAAAGCTAAAGCAGGAACAGGCCCGTTTAAAAAAGATGGCACAGAATCCGTCTGAAGCCGGCTCACAGGTACGAAAACTGCAACGTCGCAGTGGACATTTTCTCAAAAAATTAGCAGAGAAGATGGACAGCAAAGAACTTGAAAAAACCGCCGGGTCATTGCGCATGGCCGCGCAACAGGCGCCGGATTCAGAGAATATAAAACGTACGTCACAAATTTTACGGAAAGCTCAGCAATTGCTGCAGAAACGCTTGATGAAAAACCAACTGGACGAACACGAACAAATGCTCCGACGGTCAACGGCTCCGCCTAAGGAGTACCGCCGTTTGATCCAGGAGTATTTTAAACGGCTTAGTGAATGATGGCTGGTATAAACCCGGTATTACACCCCGCGATTATCGCCCTGTGGGCAATGCTTTGCATTGCGCTCACGCTCACTGTGTACGTGCGTCTGCGGGGGGTTGTATCCCCCCCTTACGTAGCCGGACTTATAGCTTTGCGCGCGCTTGCGGTAGCTCTGCTGATTCTGCTGCTGGTTCAACCTTTCTATTTTGTCCGCAAACCGGCGAAGCAGAATTTCCACGTGACACTCCTGGCTGACACATCCAGGAGTATGCAGACGGAAGACTGTTCGAACGGCCGGAAACGTATCGATGTCCTCAGGGATATTTTAAAGCAGCCCCAGGGCGATGGCTCGCTGTTGCGGAAGCTGAAGCAGGAATATACGCTTCGTACGTTCCAATTTTCCGACACCCGGGAGCACTTAGATGAAGAAATTCCTGTTCTGCCCGGTGACACTGCCCTTGGCAAAGTGTTGCAACAGACGCTGAATGAATCGACAGCAGCCATGCGGCTGGGAAGTGTTGTCTTACTCTCCGACGGCCACGGCAACGTTGCACCGTCCGCTTTGGATATTGCTCAAAAATTTCGTGATCAAGGGGTGCCGATCTCCTGCATCGGCATAGGCGAAAAGCGCAGAACGGCCGATATTAAAGTGACGTCCTCCAGGGACAAAATTACTACGCAGGCAGGCCGCTCCACCGCGATTCCCGTAACAATTCACAAAAGTTTCGACCAAACTGTTGATATTCCCTTACGTCTTTCCAAAGGGGGTCTTACAGAAGATACAAAACAGCTGCACCTTGACAAAGGCCTCCAGACAAAAGAGGTTCAACTTCAGGCAACACCGGATACCGCCGGATTTCACACCTACAGGATTCACACCCCGAGTATTCCGGAAGACCAAAGACCCGAAACAGATACCACGTTTGTGGCGGTCAAAGCCCGGCAGCGACCGGGGCAGCAGATCCTTTACCTAGGGGCACATCTGACGGCCGAACACAAGTTCCTCCGGATCGCCGCGCAGGATAGTGAAAAAATCAAGCTCAGCAGTATCGTCAAAAGCGGCGAAGACAATACGTTTTTCCGGTCGCTTTCCGAGGACTCTCCGGCTGCAGAAACCGACGGTTTTCCGGTAAAAGCGGAAGTGTTGAATTCTTTTCACGGAATCCTGCTGGACACCAGAACAATTGCGCTTTTACCGCCGGAAGCAAAAAAGAACCTCATCTCGTTTGTCAGTCAACGAGGCGGCGGGATGTTGTGTATAGGCCCCAGGAAGCATTTGTCTTCCAAGCTCCAAAAGATTCTACCTGTGCGTAAGGCCGAGGAACGCCGCAGCAGCCGTAAACTTTTTCTGGAATTCAACCCCACGCCGGTTTTTCCGGAGGACGCGATGTCCGAACTGAAAGCCTCCGCGGGTCCCTATCTGCCGGAGAGACTGACGACGCACTTTCTCACTAAAACCACTCGGGGAGCCAGACCGTGCCTGGTGTACCCAGAAGAGAACCTCCCCGTACTCGCTGCTCAACGCTACGGCAGTGGACGGACGGCGTACCTCGGAACGGAAGGAACCTGGCGGTGGCACCTGGCCAGTGCTGAAGATAAGCGCCGCCACCATACGTTCTGGCGCGAACTCGTAGGCTGGTTAAGCGCCGGCACAAAAAAACGCATGTCAGCGCCGTTTGACGGCACAAAACGCGCAACGCATAAGAGCACCGACCTCGAAGTCAGCGTCGTCGGTCAGGACTTTCGACCCGCCACGGGGGCGGAAGTCACTGCCCGGATTGAAACGCCGGAAGGTTCAGTCGAAGAAAAAAGCATGGTATCCTCCCTCCAGACACCGGGTACGTACACGAGCCCTGTTACCCCCTCTGAAACGGGAGAATACAAGGTCACCGTGAACGCACAACTTACAGAAGAAGCCAAACCGGAACTAAAAAGAACGTTTCACTTTTTAGGCGTTCCCAAAGGCAAAGAGACCGAAAATACAAGCTATCGTGAGAATGTCCTGCGGGATGTGGCCCGGATCACGGACGGGCGGTTTGTCCCGTATCAACGCGCCTCCGGTTTGATGCGAAATCTGCCGCTGTCAGAAACTGTCCCTGTCAAGGAAAAGCGCATCGACTGGAACGATTGCTGGTGGTTCCTCATCCCCTTGTTGCTGATTCCGCTTGTCGAATGGTACCTCCGCCGACGTATCGGTCTGCGCTGACAGCGCTCACCCGAGCCCCCGTATGAATCACTACGATTCAACGCAACTTCTCTGGAAAATACAATGTATAGCCACAAAAAAATCACGAACCAAAATAAGGGCTTGGCAAGAACCAGGAACTATAGGACTACAGGACCACAGGACGACGGGACTATGGGACTGCTGGACTGTGATACAAGGAAGCCTCGGCGCGGTTCTCTCACGCCTCCGTGAGCGGGGCTTGGTGAAACACAGGGGAAAGTACTGGACGATAGAGGACGACGACAGGTTAGCGGGCGCGGCGGCTGTGGAACTCGCCGAGTCGTCGGTGCTGGAAGAGGACGAGTTCGACAAGGAAGAGTGGCTCGAACACGCGCCCGACGACAGATGAAGTACGAGCAAGGTGCTGTCGTCTGGGGACCGGGACTCGTGCGCGACGAGCGTCCTGGGTCATCTTCAACAACCGTCGTCATCCTTTCGAGGACGAGGAATGCGCCGTCGTCGCTGTCACAACTACGGAGAGAGAGCGAGCCGTGACCCTCGAAGACGGAGACTTCTCCGAGGGGGGCGTGCCGCGGACGAGCTACGTCTCGCCTTGGTTCGTTAACAACACGGAAGACAGCAAGCATGAACGAGCGACAAGGAATGCTGACCGACGAGGCTTTCGAGCGCGTCCACCAGGAAATGCTGCGGTACTTGGAGCGCCTTTGGCTACTCAGAACGAGAACAGGTCTATTCCGCCCGTCACGCCGACCACCTGTCCTGTCACGTAGTTCGCCTGTTCGCTCGAGAGGTAAGCGACGGTGTTCGCAACGTCTTCTTCCTTCCCGAGCTTGCGCATCGGTGTCGCCTTGGCTATCCGGGCGAAGTACTCGTCGGTCTGTTCGAGCGTCTCTATGTCCATCTCCGCGAACGCTCCCACGACGATGCTCGGCGCTATGACGTTCGAAGTGACGCCGTTCTGTGCGCCTTCGAGCGCGAGCGTCTTTCCGAATCCTATCATCGCAGCCTTAGTCGAGGAGTACGACGCCTGTCCGAAGCCTCCGTGGGTGCCGGCCATCGAGGACATATTTATTACGCGTCCCCAGCCGCGTTCGCACATCTCGGGGAAGATTTCGCGCGAGATGTTGTAGGTGCCGGTCAGGTTGACTT
>CAJXKU010000063.1 GCA_913055945.1 uncultured Lentisphaerota bacterium
GCGGATTGATCCAACCCCAGCGACAGCACCGCAATCTTCCGGTAAGTTCGGCTTCCAATACCGCGGTACATGCTTGAGTTCTGGCGGTCCGTTTCCCTGCGGCGACGAAGATGACTTTAGCAGAAAAGAATCATCATAATCCAACCAGGCACCGCCGGACTTAGGGGTTAAAACGCACGATGGCCGGGCCGCTCTCCACCTGCACGCGGCTTTTCCCTGCCGCCGTGGTTTTCACCGGCAGGGTCTCGTCCGTATACAGATTCCTGGCGCTCTCAAATGTGCCACGAACCTCCAGCTGAACGTCCTCAGCCCACGGATCCACGAACACGTACAGCGTGCCGTCCTCGCACACACGCGCACCGGTTTTGCGGGCGTCCATATCGCCCTCTCCGTCCAGGTACCGCACCGTCCGGGGTGCTTCTTCACTGATGATAGGCTCCAGGGTCTTCGAGACATCCGGCAACGGCTTGTTCGCCCAGCCCAGACCCCGCTGCATCTTGTAATTACCCCGCTGCCAGTTGGCAATCCATGTCTTCAGATTTTCACCTTCCAGCATCACCACGTTCTGGGAATCCCGGATCCACTCACGTTCCGTGTCCGGTCGGGGACGGCCGTATCGGGTTACTCGGGCAAAATCAGGAGTCGTCACCAGCGTCCCGCCATCCTCAACAAACGCGCGTATGTTCGACAGTGTGGTATCGTTCATCGCCTCTGCTCCAGGGGCCATCAGCACCGATACGCCCTCCGGTACACCACCTTCCTCGATCTGACGATCCGCGTACACGTTATACAGCACCTGCATCCGGTCGAGCGTCGTCACCGTGCTCTGAAAATGCACCATGTACGGCCGACCGGAACCGGTCACCGCATCTTTCACCCACAGCGAAGACATCGAATACAGCGCAGCCACGCCGTCCGTCACCGGTTCGCTCTCGAACTGAAGTTTCTCCTCCGCCATCGCATCCATCAGCTTGGCAATGCCGATAGAATCACGCGGATAGGGATCACGCTCATGGTCAAAAAACACCAATCCGTCAGCCCCGTGGGCGAAACAGAACATCGCAATATGAGGCCCTTCTTTGTTCCGGTTGCCGGCCCAGCGTATTTCATGGACAAAAACGGGTCGATCTTCGTCACGATGCACATCTGCATCCCGCAGCGATGCTATGTAGGCCTGCATGTAGGCGATCGTGTAAAAATCAATCCCGTGGGCATCCATGCCATTCATCGTTATCCACGGATAACAGCCAACGTCCGCCGCGTTCCAGCCGAAATCATTGATATAGTGTCCCATCACCGCGTTTGTGGTAATCGGCACATCGGTCACCCCGGCCTTTTCAATATCATCCCGGTATTCGGAGAAACAGTCACTCACGATGTGCCCGGCCACTTCCATCCAGTCTACCCAGGCCGGGACATTTTCTGCTTTAGGCTTCACCGTCTTGCCGGCGTTCGTCCACGAATCCGGCACAGCGCCCAGATCTCTCTCGGTGGCCCCGCCTTTCTCAGTGGGAACCGGCGGGAAAACTTCGTCCCAACTGGTGTAATAGCGGTCTTCATCGTCACCGAACCAAACCTCGTTCAGTGTTTCGAGGTCACCATGACGGTCTTTCAGAAAATCCACCAGCGTGTATCCTTCCATCTTCGCTGGATCAAAACGTACATCATCGAAAGTCTTCCACCCGTCGATAATAGCGCCCGGGTCCCCGTTCGGGTAATACCGCTCCCTTTTGAATCCCTTCATATTCTCATTTACGCTCTTTTTCCAATCCTGCAGTGCCTGGAGCCATGCTTCGCCGGAATCGTAATGTTCCAGAATGGCATTTTTCCACGTATCGCTCGAGCATCCCACTTCGGCCGGGTTGTAGCCGATTTTTGGCGCAGAACTGGCTTGCCAGAACGGTTCGTTGGCCATCTGGATGACGCGGATGTTCGGAATGTTCGACAAGGTCTCTGCGTTCTTCTTCACACCCTTTTCCCAACGATCCCTTGCCCGTTTTGAATTGAAATTGTGATGATAGAAGCTGTCTCGCCGATTCGGCGTAAACTTGTGGTCCCAGGTCATGTCTTCCGGCGACTCGACCGGGTTCAGGCCTGCCCCCGTCAGGATCATCCCTTCCCCTCCGTACTGATCCACTTCGTTCATCATCTCGGTCAACTTTGTCATCCGTTCTTCAAATGTTTTAACTTCTTCCAGGTTATTAAGTCGTCCGGGAGCAAATCGGAAAAAGTTAATCCCAAACACGGCATATTTCGGCAGTTCACCGGGTAACCTTTCGTCGGTGCTATAGCCAACCGCATAGTGGAGTTTTTCGTTTTGCGGTCGTGTCGCTTCGTAAATAGCGTCGCGATTTTGCCAAATACGCGTCCGAACATCTTCATGAAGGGTTGCAGCATCCTCACGAATGTTCAGCACTTCCTGATATCGTTTCAGCGGGTCCATGTCCGTGTCACCAAACTCATTCAGCCGTCGACTTAAATCATCGTGGCGGGATTGGAGTCGGTCCGCTCCGTCGGGCAAAGCGATATCCTTCAGGCCACGATACTCCAGTACCTCAAAATAGGCCGCTACGTCTTCCAGATTGATTCGGGTTTCGTTCAGGGCTTTTTCTTCTCCCGTTTTACCTTTATTCAGGTTAAACGTCATCGTAAAACCATCGTTTACCAGTTCCTGCCGAGCTTTCTCTCTCAATTTGAGCTGGAAACGGGGAGAACTGTTATGCCAGCTCATAGGAGCCTCACAATCCACGCGGAGCGTCGTCGGACCAAACGCCATATCCCGTGTCGTGGCCCCACCACCCTCTGGACGACTGATAGACGTCGGGCGGGGTAATGGCTCCTCCTCGGTATAAAACAGCATTAGCCGGGTCTTGTTACCCATTCGATCTTTGACTTCCTCCGGCACGTCTGCAGCCAGGGTAACGTCAATATTATTCCCCCTGGGTTCGCAAGTCACTTCAAGTTCACTCTCATTACCATATTTCCCGCCCATGCTGTAAATACCGGTTACGGAATCACCCTTAACCTCCGTTCCTGTGAGATTTCCCTGCATGGCCAGTTGAGGCTGCCAGCCGTCGGTATAAATATGCAACCGCATGCGCGCCAGCGTTATCGGTTCCTCAGCGCCAAACCAGACGAGATCGATGCCTTCGGTTCCAGGGGTGACTTCAAGCTGAAAAGGTTTTTCCCCCGCTTTTACCGTTTGTTCTTCGACTTCGTCGGGCTGAGATAACCCCACTGCAGTCATCATGAACATGATCGCTGCCCCAAGAATTCCCAAAGAACGCTGCGATTCACCTGTTTTCATGCGCGTTGCAAAATCAGAATACATTGACGTTCTCCTCTTTTTCCTTATAACACTGACGTTGTCTTCTTTGCCGATCTTGTCCAGTATCTACCCTTTTTGGAACCCTCAGCGTCTGCATCCGAGCATACGTACCTCTGTGAAGCGAGGCTACAGGCTAACCGGATGGTGGCTAGGCCCGGTATCCTTGACGACCCGATGCACTTCGACATCGGGCGGTATCCCAAGTAATGTCCCCACTACTATAACTCGTGAAGATGTCGTTACGATATTCTGTCAGCCTCTTTCCGCTCATCCGTTGATGGGGTGTCCGGCGGTTTGTTGCGCGAGTCCCTTTGTGACCAAAGAGTTACAACGAGGGGAACAGTGCACCGCTTTCTCGCAGGGTAACGCCGTCGAGAAAAGCTGGGGTGCTCTGAGGTCTGAATTGAACTCTAGGCTGGCGTCAGGGCTAAAGTAAAAGTGTATAGTATGAGCCCGATTGCTACAGATGCATCAACAGTCGATATAAACCAGGAGGCACACCTTATGGCAGTTACGTTCGCTCTCAGTACCCGTATTCATTCATCCGGCAGGTTTTCTGAAACCACCCCTCTGGCAGCTATTGCGAGTGCAACAGCAGCATGTTTCTTCGCTATACTGACCCTCCAGGCGGACGCCGAACCTGAACAAGTTCAGCTTGTTTCCCCGTTTGATGGCAGAACTGTGTGCAGTACCGCATCCCCCCGTTTAATGTGGACGCCTTCCTTCATTGCAGAAGAAAATCTTGTTTCCGAAGATATGTCCTCTAAGCCATCCGGTACGTTTAAAAATACAGCCACCTACAAATCGGATGAAGAAGCAGTATTGCTGACGAAGGCGAAGAGTCGAATCAAGGGACAACTGGAGTACGACGTCAATCCGGGTCCACGATTTGTTGCCGAATGGAAGTTCCGGGTTACCGATGTCAGTGGGGGCGCCAACTATTTTTATTTCTACAACAACAGAACCCCCGATAATCGAGGGACGCGAATGGGGGGATATATCCTTGGCTTCAACAATAACAAAAACATGATCTATCTGTATTGGAGCGCCAACCCGTTGGTAAAAATCAAAGATTCCGGTTTTACAGACGGCGAATGGCATAACGTTAAGCTTGTTGTCGATGGTCGGAATATTACCCTGTATCTGGATGGCATACCCAAGATCGAGTATACCGACAAAAAAAGAGACCACGAGGGGAAGCATCTCGGTTGGGGCGGATATTGTGCCGGGCACAATGCACGACAAGAGATCCGCGGTTTGCGTTTATATCGCGCGAAACCCGTCGACCACTATGAAGTAAACCTGGATGGATCAACGGTAAAGAATGTCAATAAAACCCAGTGCGAAGTGGGCCCCCTGGATTACGGTCAACATCAATGGTCTGTGGTGGCGGTGGACAGTAACGGAAATAGGACTGAGTCGAAAAGTACACGAAGTTTTACATTGGAAAAAGGTGTTGGTATCGCCCTGGGTGGGGATATCCAGACGGGAAATCCTCCCTTCCTCCCGGAAACCGTGGAAACATGGCGCAGTAATCCGCTGTATCCGGACTTCGAATTCTCCGTACAACTCGGCGACTACATGGGCGTTCGCCATTCCCGTCCGACCGAAGAAGGAATCAAAAATGCCGTCAACTTCTACACCAATTACCTGAGCACATTTTCCTGTCAGGTCACGGGCAATCACGACATGGCAGACTGGAAGACCCGGCCGGATTTTCCCTACAAAGGAATGCACAGTTTCCAGGAAGAGACTGGTCTTCCCACCCGTTCGTTCGCTTTTCTTTATGATAACGTCCTGTTCATCAACGTGGGTGATACCGGCGGAGAGGCGCGCATCAACAAACAGACGCTGGCCTGGTTCGATTCCCTCACCAGCCGCTACCCGGAAAAACCCACTGTCTTCTTCGCCCACCCGGCCACCAGCAAAGAATCGGTTGGCGACCAGACCCGCGATTACATGGTCTTCCGCCCCAACCGCGAAGATCGCCCTTACTTCTGGGAAGAATTCATGTCCCAGGATCAGATCGTGGCTTGGTTGCACGGCCACTCGGAAAACCTCAAAGACAACACGCTGGAAGGATACTACGACGTGATATACGACAACACGGTAGAGGCTGCCTTCCCCAGTTTCCGACCTTTTGCAGAGAGCGTAACCGAGGATTCGGGATACGTCAGAATCACCTCGGACGGCATAAAGTCCATGGTATGGGACGAAAAACAGGACAAGATTGTGGAGACAAGAGAAGAAACCGGCTACGACCTCAATGTCACCGACGACGGATTCCAGAAGATCTTCATCCCCAAATTCATCCAGGACGGTGAAAAGTGGGAACTGACCAACTACCTCGGCGCCCGAAAGGTCCAGCTGAACCTGATCGGCACCAATTACACCAACCTCGCCTACCACAATACGTTTAATAAATTCGTCGAAGGTACCTTCTGTCACATCGGCAATCCCGGTTACCAAGGGGGAGCCGAAGATGATGGCCGGGCCGTGTTCAACGGCAAAGAAGAACTGCGGCTGGCCGATGAAGACGAAGGCTGCGGAAACGAAGATCCGGAGATGTCATGGATCAATGCGATTCCCGGCAAAACGTACGTGATGAACATGTGGGTCAAGGGCGACAAACCGGAAAAGGACGTTATGGATGTGACCATCCGCTACAGCGAAGGCAACATCCACGAATTCAGTGCCATCGATAAGATCTTCTCCGATATCGATGTCACCGGCGAGTATCAGAAATATACCACCGAGTTCACCGTCCCCTCCAACCCGGATCTGTGGAAGGCTCAGATGGTCTGGAAATCCAAAGGATCCAACACCTATTACATGGATCGCTGGACGCTGAGGCGGAAAGGCGAAGGGCCAACCACCAACTTCCAGGTAACGTTGGGCGATAAGACATTCTCGACCGAGAAATCGCTGAAGCACAACCAGACGGAGAGCTTCGCTGTGGATCCGACCCGCATCAACGGCATTACGCCGGTTAGCGCTTCGATCTCCGGCAACAGGGTCGGGGTGATGGAAGTGCAGTACGAAGACCTGGTTTTCAAATGCCCCCATGCCTCGGTCGACATTCAGAACATTACCGACAACGGTATCAAAGTCAAATTAGACCGCCTCGCCAAATACAACGATGCCGTCAAATTCTTTCCGTTGACTGAAATTGTGGACTCGACGGCCGATTTAGTTGATAAATTCAAACACACCTATTACCAGATGCCGAACAAAGTGTTTGAAGAAGGCGATGATGCCACGCCGACCGCAATTTTCAAAACGCAGTAGTTCGTTCGTGCAGAGCAGACAGAAGAGGTGATGCTCGAGGCGTCTGGGTGAATTGCGGGGGACGCCGGGACATTTTGTTGACATTCTGCCCACCATGCTGGATATGGCTGGCGCCAAAGCGTCTCCTGCATGGCGCGGTACAGACACACCCCCGTTGGCAGGTGTCAGTTTAAAACCGGCGCTGGATCAATATCGGGAAATGCCTCGCGAGTCAATCTTTTTCAATCATATCGGACATCGCGGAATTCGGCAAGGTAAGTGGAAACTGGTAGCCGTTAAGCATGGAAAATGGGAACTCTACGATATGGAAAGGGTAAGGATCAGACAATGTTTCAATTACGCGGAGAGAATCTGGACGTAGAGCCGGTGCACGACGGACCTCAGGGGCACGTGCTGCAGGGTCGAGCGCTCACTGCAGGAGACTGTGAACCGGGAGAGATCCTGCCGGATTCACTGGATGCGTTCGTTGCGCTGATACAACATAAGCCGTTCTGGGTCAGCCCGATGTTCGGAGATAGCGTAGCGGATCTGGCGCAAGTCGACTCGGAAGTGTTTCTTCTGCTATGGCGGCAGACGAACGGCTCCTATGGGATCGCGCTGCCCACCGTGGTGCCCGGCGTACGCGCAGCGCTTTGCGGCGGCGAGGAAGGTGCCCGCGTGCTCGCGCATGTCGACGATGATGCCCCGGAAACGGCCCCGCTCGTGTTGATCGATGAAGATCCCGATCCGTATGAACTCCGTCGTCGAACGTTTGACACGCTAAGCGCGACATTGGGAACGTTCCGTACAAGGAGGAACAAGTCTTTGCCGCCCTGGCTCGAGTATCTGGGCTGGTGCACCTGGGACGCATTCTACCAGGACGTGGATGCCGAAGGCGTGCGACGCGGCCTTACGAGTTTGCAAGCCGGTGGCGTGCGGCCGGGTTTTATGATCCTCGACGACGGATGGCAGTCGGTCACGGAAGGGAAAATGACAACGTTTACGCCGAATCCGGAAAAGTTTCCCGACGGGCTCGACCCCTTGATCAGGGAAGTCAAGGATGCGTACGGGGTCCTTTGGTTCGGGGTTTGGCACACACTCGCGGGTTACTGGCGCGGCGTGCATCCGGCGGGAGAAATTGCCCGGCAGTTCACGGTGCGCCCTTCCGCGGAACCGTTTAAGTTCACGGATGATGGCGAACCGATCCACGGACACGCCGTGGACCCCGCGGAGGCGGAGTCGTTCTTCGCTACATTCTATGAGAAGCTCGCCCAAGCCGGCGTGGATATGACCAAAGTGGACAATCAGACCAGCCAAGCCCGCTTCGCCCCCACACAGCATGGCAGGGATCGCATGGTGCGCTCGTATCAGAAAGGCCTGCAAAAGGCGGCGAATGATGTCCTGGGCGGACACGTTCTGCACTGCATGTGCAACCGAAACGACGTGGCTTACCGGATGCAACACTCTGTCATGTGGAGAAACTCCGACGACTTTTTCCCCAACCGGCCCGAAAGCCATACGGAACACGTATTCTCCAACGCCCTCAATAACCTTTGGTCGGAAGCGTTCGCCATTCCGGACTGGGATATGTTTCACTCATCGCATCCCGCGGGGGCTTTTCATGCGACCGCCCGGGCTATTAGCGGCGGCCCGGTTTATATCTCTGACGAACCGGACAAGCACGATTTCGACCTGCTTCGAAGCTTGTGCACGACGAACGGACGCGTGTTGCGCTGCCGGGAGCCGGCGCTGCCGACGCCGGATCGTCTGTTCGTGGACTGTCGGCGTGAGGCGAAGCTGCTCAAAGTGTTCAACCGAAACGGCGACCACGGCGCGGTGGGGCTTTTTCACTGCCGACACTCGGAATCCGGAGCGGCGGAGCCTATCGAGGATGCATTCGGGCCCGGCGATGTACCCGGATTGCCCGGCCAACGCTTCGCAGCCTGGGGTCACCATCGTGCGTCGGGGTGGATCCTCGAAGGCCGGTCCGAGGCCTCTATTTCCCTGGCGGAACTCGGTTGTGAATTTATCACCCTGGCCCCCATCGAATACGACTGTGCCGTGCTCGGGCTCGTGGACAAGATCAACGCGGCGGCCGCGCTGCTTTCCTGGAGCCGGCCGGACTCGAATGTACTGCGTGCCGAGTTGTGCGATGGCGGCCGCATCGGCTTTTACGCGGAAGGCGAGCCGCACGCGGTCACGGTCAACGGGGAGCAGGTCACGCCTATTCCATTGGAACCTCGCGGATTCTGGGCTGTGGAGGCGCCCGAAGGGGGCGAGTGCACGCTGGAGGTGCGCCTTTGAAAACGTCCAGTGGGGTGTGAAGACGGTCTCATCCCACCGACAGAGTTTGCAGGCAGAAAGCCATGAACAACACAGAAAGGAAAGTCCTATGCAAATCAACCGAGAAGACTATCGAAAAAAGCTCTTAGGATGCTGGATGGGAAAAAACATCGGCGGCACGTTAGGTGCCCCCATGGAGTGGGAACGGCACTTCAATGACGTGTCGTTTTACACGCAGGAACTTGGGGGTGAACCACTGGCCAACGATGATCTTGACCTTCAGCTCATGTGGCTGGTGGCCCTTGAAGACCGTGGGGTTGAAGTGGATGCGCATACGTTAGCCGAGTATTGGAACATCTATAACACAGTACATTGGGCGGAATACGGCGTTTCTAAAGCAAATATGCGCAGAGGCCTTCCGCCGCCGCTTTCCGGAAGCTTTGAAAACTGGAACAAGCACAGTTGCGGCTGTTTTATCCGCTCGGAGATCTGGGCATGTATTGCGCCCGCGCGGCCTGAGCTTGCGGCCCGCTACGCATACGAGGATGGTATTATCGATCACGGCGACGGCGAAGGTACGTATGCCGAGGTCTTCTTTGCAGCCCTCGAAAGCGCCGCTTTTGTCATGACCGACCTGCGGGAACTGATAAATCTGGGGCTTTCCTATATCCCCAAAAAGTGCGGTGTTGCAGAGGCTGTCAACACAGCCATTGCCTCGGTGGATGCCGGCGAAGACTGGAAGGTCGGGCGCGACGAAATTCTGCGTAAACACCGCGGCGAGGCCCATTTGATTGATAAAATAGGACAGTATGATATAGATCAGGGCTTTGTCAGTGGATTGCGTGGGTACGATGTACCTTCCAATGTCGCGATCACGGTATTGGGATTGCTTCATGGCGGCGAAGACTTTGACCGCATGATCTGTACAACGGTAAACTGCGGTGAAGATACAGATTGTACAGCTGCAACGGCCGGGTCCATTTATGGGCTGATGTACGGTAGTGATGCTATTCCGGAAAAATGGATGGAGCCCATCGGCCACGGCATTAAGACACAATGCATTCATGACAGTCTCCTGGGCAAACTGCCGGCGACAATTGAAGAGCTGTCGCGGCGCACGGAAGTGCTTGCCGACCAGGTTACGTGGCGCTACAGCCGGAAACAACCGGTGATAAGCGAAGCAGAAACCGATGTCTCGGATGTGACGCCTGACCAGCTCAAATCTGCAGATAACGGAGCCGACCTTTACAAACACATCGGAGGACCCGTTTTCCGGTTTGAGTTCTTCACGGTTTATCTGGATTATGCAAGCGACCCCCTTATTCGCAGCGGGGAAGAGAAGACAATAACTGTAACCGTCTACAATACGCATCACGTGCAGGCCGAGTTGTGGCTGCAGTGGCATCTTCCGGACGGGTGGCACATTTCGCCCTCGGATAGCGGTGAAGCCTTGAGCATCCCCACAGGACGCAGCGTGAACCCGCTGAAATTTTCGTTTACGTTTACAGCCGACCACGTCCGTGAGGCGATCAACCGTTGTGTGCTGGTTATTGACATGAATTGCCGGCCCGGGGTTATGCTCGTACCCTTGACGCTTCTGAACGGGGACATACGCTCGCTTGAGGACTGATCGGAGCGTTTTCATACCAAAAGCACAGTATCGCTTTTGAGTTAACAATCAGGCGTATTTCAGAGCGGGATGACTTTACGGTATACAACGGGTCGTCCCGTTCTCTGAAATCTCATAACCCCATGCCTGGAGTCGGCGTATGTAGACGTCGGCGTGTTCGAATGTATCCGCTGTGTTTTCCAGTTTTCTCTGGAGCTTGTGTTCCAGTTCAGTCTGCACGCCCGCATATTCCGGTGTGTTGCACAGATTCTCCAATTGAAACGGATCGCGCTGGTTGTCATAGAGCAGCCACGGGCCGTTGAGATCGCGCACATACGTATATCGGGGCGTACGTACGCCGCGGTACTCGCGTCCGCCGTGTTCTTTTGCCCATTGACCGAACGGCACGGGACACATAAGCAGCGCATCGGTATTGTTTCCGTCGGCGTGCCCCAGAATGTAGGGCGAAAAGTCCGTACCTTCAACGCCGTCCGGTACGTTCAGGCCGCATAGCGACAGAAGGGTGGGCATGATATCAGGGGCGTCCAGGACTGCGGGACACTTCGCCGGTGCGTCGCGAAGCACCTTCGGATATCGCATCAGAAACGGTACGTGTATAGACTCCTCCCACGGCTGCTGCTTCTTTCTGTTTCCCTGGGAGCCCAGCATATCTCCGTGATCCGAGGTAAACACGAAAAGGGTATTTTCTTCTATACCGCAATCTCTTATGCTTTCCAGCAACGAGCCGATACAATCGTCTAACGCGGTGATATGCGCGTAGTAGCCGGCAAGTTGGTCACGCGCTTGCCGAGCGTCGCGCTCAGGGACGTTGGCGCGCAACTGCAGATTTTGCGGATCATACAGCGCACGATATCCCTCAGGCGCGGTCTCATAGGGAGCGTGCGGCGGCCCCCACGACAACATCAGCAGGAAAGGTGAGCCGGATGCGTGCTCTTCTATGTAGCGTTGGGCATCCCGCGTTTGAGCAAACGCATCGTAATCCTCCCACACCTGCCCTTTTGTATCTCTGCCGGTGTAATACAGGGATTGGTTATAGTCATGGGTACAATTCAGAACTTTCCAGTAGTCGAACCCCTGTCGTCGTTCGGGTGGCGTGAAAGCTGAGCGGGCCGAACCGTCCAGGTGCCACTTGCCGATGTAGGCCGTGTCATAACCGGCTTCTTTAAATACTTTCCCCAGCGAATATGTGGTAGGGTTCAGCAATACATCGTTTTCGAAGACCCCGTGCGTCAACGGGTATTGGCCTGTTAGCAGACTGGCGCGATACGGACTGCACACCGGACAACCGGCCACGGCGTTCTCTACATTGACGCTGACTTCGGCCAGTCGATCCAGATTCGGGGTTTTGACATCTTCGTTACCGAAATAGCCACAGGCATCTGCTCTCCACTGGTCGGCGAAAACAAATATGACGTTCGGCTTTTCAGACATAGGCAAACAACCTTTTCGTTTTGATTTCTGCCTGATGTGAGTGAGATTCCACCACCATATTATGTTTGTTCATGTCATGTTAATATATGAATGTAAGAGTGTTTTACGAGCCAACCCGCGGGGCGGCGAAACCGCGCTGATCCCCCGGTATGAGACCACTGTGTGGAGCGATTATTTACCGTTATTAGCCCGGTTGGTCTCTTATTGGGGGTGTCCTATGCTTACGTGAGCGACCACGCTGGTATGAGGTTCGACAGACATGCTGAAGCATGAACGCCGACAAGTTGATCGCGCGGTTTTGACAGTAAATAATCGCTCCACGCAGTGGTCTCACTTATATGCCCGAATGTTAAAATAGAGGAGTCGCCGATGAGTAGACGAAACGTCGTTTGCCTGTTATGTGATCAATTACGTCCTGATTTTCTTCAAGTGTACGGTTGTGACGCTGTGCCGACCCCGAATCTTAACAGACTGGCCCAAATGGGCGTTACGTTTGATCGCGCGGTCAGTTGTTCGCCAGTGTGTTCTCCGGCAAGGGCAAGCTGGATGACGGGCCGATACCCGTCCGATCACGGTGTCTGGGGCAATGATATTCCTTTCAGAGACGGCTTGGACTATCTTCCTGAAAAGATGAATCAGCATGGGTATCACACCGGATGCTTCGGTAAACTCCACCACACTCCTCCGCTGGATACAAAAGGGTTTCGAACAGCGCGGCAGATGGAAGAGAATCGACTCGGGGAGCAGGATCATTATTTTCAATGGCTACAGCGCCAGTGTCCGGAAAGAACAGACGGCACAATATGGAACTTCGATGCTGACAATTTACAGTTTAAGCTCGATGAAAACCTGCATTACGAGCATTGGATCGCATCCGAAGCCATGTCGTTCATGCAGTCGGTGAGCGAGACTGGTCATGAACCGTTTTTTGCCTGGGTGTCTTTCCAGGGGCCGCACGTACCGCTGAATCCGCCGGCAAGTGTAAAAGGCACGGTCGACCCGGCGAAATTGCCGCAACCTTTGATGCATACAGAAGGACGTTTGTGCCCCATTCACGACTATCGCAGAAACATCCACCCTGCTGAGAACGATACAGCGCGCATTATGCGGGAACGGACCGCGTATGCGGAGTGTATTGTGAATATTGATCGGCAGATCGGCAGAATTATAGAACACCTGGAAAAGATAGGCGAGTTTGAACGAACCACCTTTATTTTTTCCTCTGATCACGGCGATCTGCGGGGCGATTTCGGCCTGGTGGGCAAAGGTCCGTTCTGTTTCAGCGGACAGCTCGACGTGCCCCTCGTGGTCGCAAATCATCCGGACCTCCGGCGGGGGGTACACTCGGCGCAACTGGCGAATAATATTGATATCCCTGCCACAGTGCTTGATATCGCGGGAGGTCAGCAAGGCTTTCACATGTCCCGTTCGCTGCTGGATCTTGCCCGGGAACAGCCGGAATTTCCGAGAGAGATGAATTTTTCAGAGTACGGCGGCGCCACCAAAATCGTTGAAGATTCGCGGTATCGGTTCGCATACTATCCTTGCCTGGGCTATGCCGAACTTTATGATCTCAGCTGCGACCCGGAGAATCTGCAGAATTTGACCGAAGATACGGATAAACAGGAACTTAAGGTTCGTTTTCTGCAGCACATTATTGACATGCATGTACTCATGAAAGGGCTGGAAGTCCCGGGGCTGGATTTTGTCCCCGAGATGCAGGCGAACGCCCGCAAAAAGCATCCGTTTTTCGATGATCCTCATGACTTCAGGGCTGCTTTTCCGCTGAATAAGAAGATGAAGGAGAAACTTAAGAAGGCCGGCTACGATCCCAATTACACAAACTGGTACAAGAACCACCAGATCCAGGCTGATTACGGCCAGGACTTTGAGGAGTTTTAGTGCCCGGTTTCCATAACTCATACGGGTAGTGCCCGCAAAGCGAGTGTGCAGGATTTGTGAAGTAGGCGGCGGTCCCGCTTACTGCTGAACGGTATCGCAAAGGGGCGAGACCCCTGTAATGATTAAGTAAGACGTCGTGAAATACCACCCAACCCGCCGGGCGGCGCAGCCGCCCTGATACCCCGGTATGAAACCACTGCGTGGAGCGAAACCACTGCGTGGAGCGATTATTTACCGTCAATACCGCGCGTAATTTTTTATTGGGTACATCCTACGTTTTCGTAGGCGGCCACGCTGGTATGAGAGAACTGCGTCAGCAAGTCGTTTACCTGTGATCCGCAGTTTGTCTCTTGTTCGGGGTGTCTGGACGTTGGCCGACGGCCAGGCTGG